>DASQSC010000313.1:0-7455 GCA_035642555.1 Streptosporangiaceae bacterium
GTGGCAGTTCAGGATGGCATTGGCCCGCTCCGCCTCCCACCAGGCCACGGTGCCGCGCGGATCCGCCCGGTAGCGCTCGACCAGCTCCGGGTCGCGGTCGACCGTGTACAGGAACTTGTTGAGCAGGTACTTGCTCACGACGGCTCCTCCGGGTACCAGGTGAAGTAGGCCTCCATGGTGTGGAACAGGTCCAGCGAATCGGTGTAGTCGGCCTTCACGTTCTCGCCCGCCGCGCCCATCATCAGCATGAAATCCATGAAGCCGTGGGTGGCGTTGCCGGGCTCCCACAGGCTGTCCAGGGTCACCTCGGCCAGCGCGGACGACACGTCGCTGCTGGCGATCCACTCGACCGCCTTCCGGTCGAACTCGGGGTCGGGGCCGTGCGGGCCGAATTGGCGCGGGCCGCCCAGCTCCAGCGACAGGTGGCCGGTGCCGATGATGGCGACCCGCAGGTCGCTCGGCCACGCCTCGACCAGCTTCCTGATCGCCTTGCCGAGCTCGACGAACCGGCGCGGCTGCGGCATCGGCGGCGCGAAGATGTTCGTGTAGATCGGCACGATCGGCAGGTCCGCTTCCGGCCGCAGGGTGATGAGCGGGCACGTGATGCTGTGGTCCACCCGCAGCTCGTTGCTGAACGCCAGGTCGAAGCCGGCGTCGATGCCCTCGCGCAGCAGGTAGGCCGACAGTTCCTCATGACCGCGCAGGAACATCCGCGGCAGCCCGAACTCCCGTTCCTCGTTGTAGTAGTTGGCGTCGTAGCTGGGCGCCTTGCCGACGAGGAACTGCGGCATGTTGTCCAGCCACAGCTGGTGGAAATGGTCGCTGCCCACCATCACCAGCAGGTCCGGCCGGGCGCGGGTCAGCGTCTCACGGAACGCGGAGATCTTGGCCACCCACTCGTCGGCGAACGGCGGGCGGTCCGCGCCGGTGGCCGTGCTCGCCCGGAGATAGAACGGATGATGCGTCGACGCGATGACCGCGGCAACACTGGCCATGGCGGCTCCTTAGGCGGGCTCGGGGGGTTCCGGGGGGCTGTCCCCCCGGGTCGGCACGGGGGGTTCCGGAGGGCTGTCCCCCCGGGTCGGCACGGGGGGCCGGTAATCAGTGTTGTGCTCGACGTTCAGGTACATGTCCATGGCGACCGGGCGCCGCTTCTCCTCGGCGAGCTGGCCCAGCAGCCCGGCGGTCCTGGCCAGCAGCGCGAACCCGCGCAGCAGGTCCGGCGGCAGGCCCAGGTCGGCGAGCGCGGCGCCGCAGGTGCCCGCGCCGTTCAGCGGCAGGGTCCGGCCCAGCACCTGCGGGTGGACCCGGCCGATCGCCTCGAACAGCCGCAGGTGCGGGCCGCGCAGCCGCTCCTCCTCGGCGATCGCCAGCAGCGCCGGGGTGCGCGGGTCGGTGACCTTGTGGATGGGATGGCCGAGCCCCGGGATCAGTTGCCGGGCGGCCCGCGCCCGGGTCACCGCCGCCAGCGCCAGCGCGTCCCAGCCCGCGTCATCCGCCGGCAGCGTCTCCGCCGACGCCAGCGCCTCCGACAGGAACCGCCCGGCGTCCTCGGTCACCCCCAGGAACCGGGACCCGCCCCCCAGCAGGCCTGCCGCCAGCGCTCCCTGCACCGAGTCGGGCGCGCTCAGGTAGGTGAGCCTGGCCGCCATCGCCGTGGGCGTGAACCCGTGGTCGGCCAGCGCCACCAGCACCGCCTCGAACACCCGGACCTGGGCCGGGGACGGCCGCCGCTGCGTCACCAGCCACAGCGCCAGCTCGCCGAACCCCACCTTTCCCATCAGGCCGGCTGCCAGGTCCTGGCCGAGCAGGGTGATCGTGTCCGGGGTGGACGCCCCCAGCGAGGTCGGGTAGCGCGGCGTGCCGGTCATCGGGCGGCCCCCGCCTGGCCGGCCTGTGCCTGGCCGGCATCTGCCTGGCCGGCGCCGGGCACCGGCGGCAACGGCGCGGGCGGCGCCGAGAGCCAGCCGCGGATCTGGTCGCCGTGCTCGTCCAGCGCGGGCGGCGGCAGCGGGTAGCTGGCCGGGGTCGCCGAGAACGTGACCGGGTGCCGGACCGCGGGCCGGGCCTTCTCCCCCTGGCCGGCGGTGACCACCGGCTCCAGCCCGATCTCGGTCGCGAACTCGACGCCCGCGTCGACCGTGTTGATGGGCCCGCACGGCACCCCGGCGGCGATCATGTCGGTGAACCACTCCGCCGACGTGCGGGCGGCCAGCCGCTCGGTCAGCAGCGGCCGCAGCTCGTCCCGGTTGGCGGTGCGGTCCCCGCTGCTGGCGAACCGGGGGTCGGCGGCCAGCTCCGGCGCGCCGATCACCTCGCACAGCTTCCGGAACTGGGCGTCGTTCCCGGCGGTGACGATGAGCTCCTTGTCGGCGGTGGGCAGCGGCTCGTACGGGAACAGGCTCGGGTGCGAGTTCCCCATCCGGAACGGGACCACCCCGCCCGCGACGTAGGCGCTGGTCTGGTTCACCATCCCGGACATGGCCGACGCCAGCAGGCTTGACTCGATGTGCTGGCCCGCGCCGGTGAGGGTGCGGTGGTGCAGGGCGGCCAGGATGGCGATGGTGGTGTGCAACCCGGCCATCACGTCGAACAGCGAGATGCCGGCCCGGTACGGCGGGCCGTCCGGGTCCCCGGTCAGGCTCATCAGGCCCGACATCGCCTGCACCATGAGGTCGTAGCCGGGCAGATCTTTGCCGCCGCCCGCGCCGAAGCCGCTGATCGAGGCGTAGATGATCGCCTCGTTGGCAGCCCGGAGCGACTCGTAGTCCAGGCCGTACCTGGCCAGCCCGCCGGGCTTGAAGTTCTGCACGAAGATGTCGGCCCGCCGGGCCAGCTCGCGGGCCCGGCCCAGATCCGTCTCGTCGCGCAGGTCAAGCACCACCGACCGCTTGTTGCGGTTGATGCCGAGGAAGTAGGTGGACGCCCCGTCCTTGGTCACCGGCGGCACCCAGCGGCGGGTGTCGTCGCCGGCGGGGCTCTCCACCTTGATCACGTCCGCGCCGAGATCCGCCAGCAGCATCGTGCAGTAAGGGCCGGCCAGGATACGGGAGAAATCTGCCACCAGGAGGCCTGCCAGCGGCCCGGGACGGGACTGGTTCAACGGCTGACGCATCCTTTCGTCCGGTAGCCGGACGGTCGTCCGACCGCCCGAGTCTCGGTTCCGCCGCTGACGGATGTCAAGGCGCAGGCTCCGCGACGGCCGCCGGCAGCGGCGGGCGGGCCGTGACCTGCGGGACCGCCTCGCAGGCGGCCCAGTCCGCGCTGATCGCCCCGGCCGCCTGCAGCAGCAGCGGCAGGTACTCGCCGGTGAGCACCGCCAGCGAGGTCTCGGCGGCATGGCAGTTCACGTTCAGCGCCGCGATCACCCGGCCGTCCCCGCCCCGCAGCGGCGCCGCGACCGACCGGATGCCGGCGGCCAGCTCCTCGTCCGTCAGCGCCCACCCGCGCGCCCGGACCTCCCGCAGCACCGCCTGCCGCTCCGTTGCGCCGGCCACCAGCCGGGGGGTGATGCCGGACCGGCTGGGCTCGGCCAGCACCTGCCCGGCCTGCTCCGGCGGCAGCGCCGCCAGCAGCACCTTGCCGAGCGAGGTCTGCATGGCAGGGAACCTGGTGCCGATCGTCACCGCCAGCGCCACGATCTTGGGGACCGCCACCCTGGCCACGTACACGATGTCGCTGCCGTCGAGCTGCGCGATGGACGAGGACTCGTGAGTCTGCGCGACCAGCTGCTCCATGTGCGGCCGCGCCACCTCCCACCGGTTGCGGGACAGCACGTAGGACATGCCGAGCTCGAGCACGCGCGGTGTCAGCTCGAAGCCGCTGGCGGCCGGGCGCACGTAGCCGAGCTGCTCCAGGGTGAGCAGCACCCGCCGGGCGGTGGGCCGGGCCAGGCCGGTCGCTGCTGCCACCGCCGCGAGCGACATGACCGGCTGGCGGGGCTGGAACGCCCGGATCACGTTCAGGCCGCGGGCCAGGGCCTGGATGAATTCCGCGCTGTCGTCACGGCTTGTCACTCAGACCCCCCTCTTGACAGCCGCCCGCGAACCGGACAGGGTTCCGACAGGCCCAGCCTGACCACTATACGGACATGTGTCCGGACGGCACCAGTGGAGGGATCGCCGTGACAGTCACCGACTTCGCTCCCGGCCGGCCGCTCGTTTTCCGCAACGCGACCGTGCTGACGATGGATAACTCGCACCGCGTGCTGGCCGGCGCGGACGTCCTGATCGACGGCGATCGGATCGCGGAGGTCGGTCCCGGCCTGCGCGCCCCTGACGGCTCGTCCGAGATCGACGCCACCGGCGGCATCCTCATGCCCGGCATGGTCGACACCCACCGCCACATGTGGCAGACGGCGATGCGGGGTTACGGCGCCGACTGGACCCTCACCCAGTACTTCGTCTGGAACTACCTGCAATGGGGCAAGTCATTCCGGCCCGAGGACATCCACGCCGGCAACCTGCTGAGCGCGATCGAGGCGGTCGACGCGGGGGTCACCACCAGCGTGGACTGGTCGCACAACCTGCACACGGTCGGCCACGCCGAGGCCGCGGTTGACGCGCTGCGGGCGGTGCCGGGCCGGTTCGTGCTCGGGTACGGCAACATCCAGGCCGCCCCGTGGGAGTGGACGGCGGCACCGGAGTTCCGCGACTTCGTCAACCGGTACTTCAGCGGCGGCGGCACCGACATGCTCGGCTTCCAGCTGGCCTTCGACGTCCCGCCGGCCAGCCCGGACTTCCCGGAGAAGGCGGCGTTCGAGGTGGCGAGGGAACTGGGCGTGCCGGTCACCACCCACGCCGGGGTCTGGCGGGTGACCGGCGACGACGGGATCCGGCTCATGCACGAGCACGGGTTCATGACCGAGCGCACCGTGTACGTGCACGCCGCGAGCCTGTCCCCGGACTCCTACCACCGGATCGCCGCGACCGGCGGGTCCGCGTCGCTGTCCACCGAGAGCGAGTGCAGCGCCGGGCAGGGCTACCCGCCCACCTGGAAGCTGCGCGAGTACGGCATCCCGGTGTCCCTGTCCATGGACACCAGCGTCTGGTGGAGCGCCGACCTCTTCGCCGCCATGCGGGCCACGCTGGGGGCCGACCGCGCCCGGGAGCACCTGGAGGCGCACAACGCGGAGGAGACGGTGACGCACCACAAGCTGCGGGCCGAGCAGGTGGTCGACTGGGCGACCCGGGGCGGGGCGAAGGCCCTCGGCCTGGACTCGCTGATCGGGAGCCTGGAGCCGGGGAAGAAGGCGGACGTCGTGCTGATCAAGAACGACGCCTCGCCGGCCATGTTCCCGCTGCTCCACCCCTACGGGCACGTCGTCTTCCAGGCGCAGCGCGGCGACGTCCACACCGTGGTCGTGAACGGCAAGGTGGTCAAGCACGACCACCGCCTGGCCGGCATCGACCTGGCCAAGGCGCGGGAGACGGTCGGGCAGACCGTGGCGTACCTGCGCGGCGAACTCGGCCCGGAGGCCTGGGAGGAGGGCATGCACCCGGAGATCCCGGAGGTCAGGGTCCTCGCCAACCCGTACACCTACACCTACACCGAGGACGCGGATTCCTGATGCCCGTGATGCGCGCGGCGGTGCTGCGCGAGCACGGCCGCCCCCCGGAGTACGGCTCGCACCCGGCGCCGTCCCGGGCCCCGGGCCAGGCGCTGATCCGGGTGACCGCGGCCCCGGTCAACCCGCTGGATCTGCTGTGCGCCTCCGGCACCTCCTATTTCGGCCCGCCTGCCCTGCCCTACGTGCCTGGCGCGCAGGGTGTCGGGCAGGTGGCCGAGGCCACCGTGCTCCCGGCCGGCCAGCGGGTGTGGTTCAGCTGCGACGCCGGCATGCGGCCCGGCGACGGGGCCATGGCGGAGCTGTGCGCGATCCCGGAGGAGGCGGCACTGCCGCTGCCGGACGACGTGAGCGATGATCTGGCGGCGGCGCTGGGCCTGTCGGCGGTGGCCGGCTGGATGGCGCTGACCTGGCGCGGCCAGTTCAAGCCCGGCGAGCACGTGCTGGTGCTCGGGGCCAGCGGCACGGTCGGGCAGGTGGCGGTGCAGGCGGCCCGGCTGCTGGGAGCCGGCCGGGTGGTCGCGGCCTGCCGGGACCGGCATGGCCGCCAGCGCGCCGCCGAGCTGGGCGCGGACGCCGTGGCCGACCTGACCGGCGGCGACCCGGACGTCATCGCGTCCCGGCTGGCCGAGGCCACGGCGGGCCGCGCGGACCTGGTGATCGACCCGGTCTGGGGCGTGCCCGCGCAGGCCGCGCTGCGGGTGCTGCCGCCGGGCGGGCGGCTTGTCAACCTCGGCTCCGCGGCCAGCGCGGAGGCCAGCCTGTCCTCGGCCGTGCTCCGCAGCGGCACGCTCAGCGTGCTCGGCTACACCAACAACGCCCTGAGCGCGGAGCAGAAGGCCACCGCCCTGGCGGAGGTGCTCGGGCACGCCGCGGCCGGGCGGATCACTACCGACCGCGAGACGCTGCCGCTCGCCGCCGCCGCCGACGGCTGGTCGCGCTGCGGCCAGGCTCCCCACCGCCGGGCGGTGCTGGTCCCTTAGCCCCTAGGATCCCGTCAGCCGGTAGTACAGCACGTTGCCGTCATGGTCGGCGGCCACGCAACGGGTGCCAGGCGTGCAGTCGAGTGCCTCCAGCGCCGCGCCGTCCACCTGGGCAGGTGCGGTCCAGGCGCCGCCGGCGAGGGTGACGGCCTGGCCCGAGCCGTTCACCGCCACGCACGAGCCATCCGCCGGGCACGAGATGGCCTCCGCGGTCATTGCCATCGGCACGACCTGCCACCGGCCCCCGGCCAGCACGGCAGCCCGGCCGCTGCTGTCGCTCGCGGCGCAGAAGCCGGGGCTGGCGCACGACACCGCGGTGAGCGCGTGGCCCGGGTCGGCGGTGGCGGCACGCCAGCCGCCCGCGTCATAGGTGTAGGCCTGGCCGGCCGCCGACACCGCGACGCAGTGGCCGGCGACCGGGCAGGACACTCCCGCCAGCGCGGGCCCGCTGGTCACCGTGTACGGGGTCCAGGCACCGTGCTGGTAAGCGAACGCGCTGCCGCCGCTGTCGACCGCCAGGCAGAAGGCCGGCCCGTGGCAGGACACGGTGGTCAGGGTGCCAGGCCGGGAGTCCACGAACACCGGGCTGCCCCAGCCGGCCCGGTCCAGGATGACCGCGTAGCCCGAGTTGTCCACGGCGACGCAGGCGGCGGGGGCGCCGCAGGAGATGGCGACGATGCCGCCGCGGGGGTCGCTGGCAGCCACCCGCCAGCCGCCGTTCCCCCGCGCCGACAGCACCCGCCCGGAGCTGTCGGCGGCGTAGCAGGTCGTCGCGGCCGGGCAGGAGACGCCGACGACGGTGGCGCGGCCAGCCAGCAACGGCGGCACCGGCTGCGGCCGGCTCCACCGGGCGGTGCCGGCCGGCGACGACGAAGCGCCAGCCCGGGCCGGCTGGCTGACTCCGGG
>DASQSC010000314.1:0-7580 GCA_035642555.1 Streptosporangiaceae bacterium
GACCTCGCCGCGCGCGACCGGCGCGTCCGAGTCGTAGCCCATCTGGGTCGGCAGGTCGAACGCCACCGACAGGCCGGTGGTGCCCGCCTCGATGAGCTGGCGGAAGCGCCGATTGGACTCCTCGGCGGTGGCGAACCCCGCGTACTGCCGCATCGTCCACGGCCGCCGGGTGTACATCCCGGGATAGATGCCGCGGGTGAACGGGTACTCTCCGGGCCGCCCCAGCCGGTCCGCCGGATCGAAGCCGTCCATCGCCTCGGGCCCGTAGACCGGCTCAACCGGGAGCCCCGACTCGGACTGCCCTGCCATGGGTCACAGGATAAGTGCTAACGCCGTGCCGGCGGCCGGTGGTGCCGGTCCTGGCGGGCGGCCCGGCCGGGCAGCGGCCGGCTGGACCGGCGGGGAGATGGTTCCGGGGACGACTGCGGCGGACTACCGTTTCTTTCGCGAACGCAGGCACGAAGGGGGAAAACGGCCATGCTGCCGCCCCGCCGAAAACTCACGACTAAGCGTTATGTTGGACTACTCTTCGTGACTGATCATGGAATCTCGGGCGCAGGCGCGCCCGGCCCGCGGAACCGGGCCGCCTCGCTGCGCCGGCCCGCCACCGCCGCGGCCGGGCTGCTGCTGCTGCTGACGCTTACCGCCGCCGCCGCGCCCGGCGCAACGGCAGGCGGGCACGGGGCGAGCCCTTCCCCGCGGGCCTCGGCCGCCAGCCCGGACACGGGCACCGCGCGCACGGTGCCGGTGGGAGGCGCGCTGCTGGGGCGCCGGGGCGTGGTCGTGAACTACCCCGCCCACCGGGCGCGCAAGCTACCGCAGGTCCGGGCCTCGGCCTGGGTGGTCGCCGACGCGGCCACCGGCCAGGTGCTGGCAGCCAAGAACGCGCACCGCTGGTACCGGCCCGCCAGCACCCTCAAGGTGCTCACCGCCATCACCCTGATGCCCAGGCTGGACCGGCACCTGAAGGTCCGGGCGACGGGCCGGGCGGCCGGGATGGAGCCAAGCAAGGTGGGCCTGGTCAAGGGGCGCCGGTACCGGGTCACGGACCTGTTCCGGGCGCTGCTGCTGATCTCCGCCAACGACGCGGCCGTGTCGCTGGCGCAGGCCACCGGGTCATACCACATCGCCATCGCCATGATGAACACCGAGGCGCGGCACCTGCAGGCCGACGACACCGTGGCGAAGACGCCGAACGGCCTCGACGCCCGCGGCCAGCACGTGTCCGCCTACGACGAGGCGCTGTTCGACCGGCAGGCGCTGTCGATCCCGCTGTTCATGCGGATCGAGAAGCTGCGCATGACCCGGTTCCCGCTCCGGCGCCGCCACTCGGTCAAGCTTTACAACCAGAACACGATGCTGCAGACGTTCCCGGGGGATCTCGGCGGCAAGATCGGCTGGACCACACCGGCCGGGGCGACGTTCAACGGCTGGGCCCGGCGGGGCGGCCACACGCTGGTGGTGACGCTGCTGCACTGCCCCTCGCTGACCGAGATGCAGTCCGCCGCCAAGCTGCTGAGCTGGGGATTCGCCATGGACGGCCGGGTTAGGCCGGTCGGCAGGCTGGTCAGCCCGCTGCCCGCAGCGCCCGCCAGGCACGCCCGTCCGGCCGGTCCGCCCCGGCGGGTGACGGCGAGCGTGTCCGGGCGCGGCTCGCTGGCCGGGATGGTCGCCATCGGCGCTGGCTCGCTGGTCGCGGCCGGGGCGCTGGGCAGCGGGATTACCGTGGCGCTGCGGCGGCGGCGGGCAGGAAGCCGACCCGCTCCCTGACCTCCGCCATGGTCTGCCGGGCCACCGCGGATGCGCGGCCCGCCCCGTGCGCCAGCAGCCGGTCCAGTTCCGCCTCGTCCGCCAGGATCTTCTCGGCCCGCTCCCGGATCGGGGCCAGCGCGCCGGCCACCACCTCGGCGAGTTCCCGCTTGAAGGTGCCGTAGCCGGCCCCGGCGTAGCGCGCGGTCAGATCGCCGGTGCTGGCGCCGGACAGCGCCGAGTAGATCCGCAGCAGGTTGGTTATGCCGGGCTTGGCCGCCTCGTCCTCGCTGATGCCGGACCCGGTGTCGGTGACGGCGCGCGCGACCTTGCGGCGGATCGCGTCCGGCTCGTCCAGCAGGTCGATGATGCCCTGGGGAGACGAGGTCGACTTGCTCATCTTGGCCGTCGGCTCCTGCAGGTCGGTGATCTTCGCCACGCCGCCCAGGATGTAGGCGGCGGGCACGGTGAAGGTCTGCCCGTACCGGTGGTTGAACCGGATCGCGAGGTCCCGGCTCAGTTCCAGGTGCTGCCGCTGGTCCTCGCCGACCGGCACTTGATCGGTCTGGTACAGCAGGATGTCGGCGGCCTGCAGTACCGGGTAGGTGAACAGGCCGACGCTGGCCTGCTGCGCGCCGCTCTTGGCCGACTTGTCCTTGAACTGGGTCATCCGGCTGGCCTCGCCGAACCCGGTCTGGCAGCCGAGCACCCAGGCCAGCTCCGCGTGCTCGGGCACATGGCTCTGCACGAATACCGTGCTCACGCCGGGGTCCAGCCCGATCGCCAGCAGCTGCGCGGCCGCGATCCGGGTCCGCTGCCGCAGCAGCGCCGGGTCCTGCGGAAGCGTGATCGCGTGCAGGTCGACCACGCAGTAGAACGCGTCATGCGACTCCTGCAGGGCCACCCACTGCCGCAGCGCGCCCAGGTAATTGCCGAGGTGGAACGAGTCGGCAGTCGGCTGGATGCCGGAGAACACGCGTGGCCGGGACATGCGCCCGAGTCTAGGGCCTGGCCGATCCTCAGCGGGACCGGCCCGCCTCCAGCACCGGCACGATCTCGGGCGCCTCCCGGCGGATCGCGTCGGCCTCGTCGTCGCCGGTCACCCGCTGCGCGGCCCGGCCCGCGGCCACCGCCGCCCGGTAGTGCGCCAGTTCTGCCGCCACCTGCTTGTGGTCCCAGCGCAGCGGCTTCGCGAGCAGGTCCGCCGCCTCGGCCGCGGCCGCCTCGCCGTGGCCGGCGGTCTCGATCGAGATCCGGGTGCGCCGTGACAGTACGTCCCCGAGGTGCCGCGCGCCCTCGTGGGTGGCGGCGTACACGATCTCGGCCCGCAGGTAGTCATCGGCGCCCGCGAGCGGCCGGGCCAGGCCCGGATCGGCCTGGATCAGTGCCAGCAGCTCCGAGGTGAGCGACCCGTACCGGTTGAGCAGGTGCTCGATCCGGGCCACGTGCAGGCCGGAGGACTCGGCCAGCCGCCGCCGGGCGTTCCACAGCGCCACGTACCCGTCGGCGCCGGCCAGCGGCACCCGGTCGGTGCAGGATTGCGGCACCCGCGAGTCGAGCCCGTGCGCCACCGCGTCCACCGCATCCCTGGCCATCAGCCGGTAGGTGGTGTACTTACCGCCCGCCACCATGACCAGGCCCGGCACCGGGCTGGCCACCACATGCTCGCGCGACAGCCGGGACGTGAGGTCGGACTCGCCGGCCAGCAGCGGGCGCAGCCCCGCGTACACGGCGGTCACGTCGTCGCGGGTCAGCGGCACTTCCAGCAGCCGGTTGGCCGCCGCCAGCAGGTAGTCGATGTCCGCGCCGGTGGCCGCCGGGCGGGCCAGGTTGCCGCCCCAGTCGGTATCGGTGGTGCCGATGATCCAGTGACGGCCCCAGGGGATGATCAGCAGCACGCTGGAGGCGGTCCGGGTGATGATCCCGGCGCTGGAGTGGATCCGGTCCCGGGGGACGAGCAGGTGCACGCCCTTGGAGGCCCGGACGTTGATCACCCCGCGCCCGCCGACCAGGGACTGGATGTCGTCGGTCCACACCCCGGTGGCGTTCACCACCTGCTGGGCGCGCACCTCGAACTCGGCCCCGGTCTCCAGGTCGGTGGCCCGGGCCCCGGTCACCCGCTCGCCTTCCCGCAGGAACCCGGTGACCTGGGTCCTGGTGGCCACCCGCGCCCCGTACCCGGCCGCGGTGCGGGCCAGGGTCACCACGTACCGGGCGTCGTCCACCTGCGCGTCGTAGTACGCCACCGCCCCGGTGATGGCCGCCCGGCTGAGCGCGGGGGCCACCCGGAGCGCCGCCCGGCGGCTGAGCTGGCGGTGGCCGGGCAGCCCGCGGGTCCGGCCGGGCGCGAAACCCAGCGAGTCGTAGATGCTCAGCCCGGCCCCGACGTAGGCCCGTTCCCACAGGTGATGCGTGAGCGGGAACAGGAACGGCACCGGCCGCACCAGGTGCGGCGCGACCCGCTGCAGCAGCACCGCCCGCTCCGCGAGCGCCTCCCGGACCAGCCCGACGTTGAACTGCTCCAGGTACCGCAGCCCGCCGTGGATCAGCTTGCTGGACGCCGACGAGGTGCCGGAGGCGAAGTCGCGCGCCTCCAGCAGGCCGACCGACAGCCCCCGGGTGGCGGCGTCAAGCGCCACCCCGGCGCCGACCACGCCGCCGCCCACGACCAGGACCTGGTGCTCCCCGCCGGCCAGCGCCGCGAGCGCCGCGGCGCGCTCGTCAGGGCCCAGCCCGGCACCCTCAGCCGCCCCCATCATCATGCCGAACCTAGCAACTGGTCACCGACGGTGACCGCTCGGGGTTACCACGACCTCGACCCGCTGGAACTCCTTCAGATCGGAGTAGCCGGCGGTCGCCATGGTGCGGCGCAGCGCGCCCATCAGGTTCAGGGAGCCGTCCGCCACTGAGGCGGGGCCGTGCAGGATCTGCTCCAGCGAACCGATCGTGCCCACCCGCAGCCGCGCCCCGCGCGGAAGCTCGGGATGGTGGGCCTCGCTGCCCCAGTGGTAGCCGCGGCCCGGCGCCTCGGCCGCCCGGGCGAACGGGGAGCCGACCATGACCGCGTCCGCGCCGCAGGCGAGGGCCTTGGCGATATCGCCGCTGCGGGTCATCCCGCCGTCGGCGATCACATGCACGTACCGGCCGCCGGACTCGTCCAGGTAGTCACGGCGGGCGGCGGCCACGTCCGCGATGGCGGTCGCCATCGGTACCGCCACCCCGAGCACGGCAGCGGTGGTGTGACCCGAGCCGCCACCGAACCCGACCAGCACCCCGGCCGCGCCGGTGCGCATCAGGTGGAGAGCGGCGGTGTAGGTGGCGCAGCCACCGACGATGACCGGCACGTCCAGCTCATAGATGAACTGCTTGAGGTTGAGCGGCTCGGCCCGGCCGGACACGTGCTCGGCGGACACCGTGGTGCCGCGGATCACGAAGATGTCGGCCCCGGCATCCACCACCGCCTTGTAGAACCGCACGGTGCGCTGCGGCGACAGCCGGGCGGCGGTGGTCACCCCGGCGGCCCGGACCTCCTCGATCCGCTGTCCGATCAGGTCCTCGGAGATCGGCTCGGCGTACATCTGCTGCAGCCGGCGGATCGCGGCCTCGTCATCCAGCCCGGAGACCTCCGCCAGCAGCGGTTCCGGGTCGTCGTAGCGGGTCCACAGCCCTTCCAGGTCCAGCACGGCCAGCCCGCCGAGCTGCCCGATGCGGACCGCGGTGGCGGGCGAGGCCACGCTGTCCATCGGGGCCACCACCAGCGGCAGGTCGAACCGGTAGGCGTCGATCTGCCACGCGGTGGAGACCTCCTCCGGGTCGCGGGTGCGCCGGGACGGCACGATGCTGATCTCGTCCAGGCTGTACGCCCGCCGACCGCTTTTGCCCCGCCCGATCTCGGCGGTCACCGCGGCCGCCTCTCGCCGCCGGTCCCGGGCCCGCCGCCGGTCCCCGTCACCGGGGCCGCCGGGAGTAGTTGGGCGCCTCGGTGGTCATCTCCACGTCGTGCGGGTGGCTCTCGGCCAGTCCGGCGGCTGTCACCTGGATGAACCGGGCCTCCCGCAGCTCGGCGATGGTGCGGGCGCCGCAGAAGCCCATGGCGGCCCGCAGGCCGCCGATGAGCTGGTGGGAGACGGCCTCCAGCGGCCCGCGGTAGGGGACCTGGCCCTCGACTCCCTGCGGCACCAGCTTGTCCTCCCGCAGCACGTCATCCTGGAAATACCGGTCCTTGGAGTAGGAACGGCCGCGCATCGCCGCCAGCGACCCCATTCCCCGGTACTGCTTGTACTGCTTGCCCTGGATGAACACCATCTCGCCGGGCGCCTCCTCGCAGCCGGCCAGCAGGCTGCCCAGCATGACCGTGTCGGCGCCGGCCGCGATGGCCTTGGCGATGTCACCGGAATGCTGGACCCCGCCGTCCCCGATCACCGGCACGCCGGCTTCCCTGGCCGCGCTGGCCGCCTCGTAGATCGCGGTGACCTGCGGTACCCCTACCCCGGCCACGACCCGGGTGGTGCAGATGGAGCCGGGACCGACCCCGACCCTGACCGCGTCAGCGCCCGCATCGATGATCGCCTGCGCCCCGTCCCGGGTCGCCACGTTCCCGCCGATCACGTCGACCGCGGTGTTGGCCTTGACCTGGGCCACCATCTCCAGCACGGCCTGGGCATGCCCGTGCGCGGTGTCCACCACCAGGAAATCGGCTCCGGCCTCGGCGAGCGCCTGCGCCCGCCGCTTGCCTTCCTCGCCGACCCCCACCGCGGCGCCCACCAGCAGCCTGCCCTCGGAGTCCTTGGCCGCCCGGGGGTACTGCTCGGTCTTGGTGAAGTCCTTGACGGTGATCAGGCCGCGCAGCCGGCCGGCCGGGTCGACCAGCGGCAGCTTCTCTACCTTGTGCCGGCGGAGCAGGCCGAGCGCCTCTTCCCTGCCCACCCCGACCGGCGCGGTGACCAGCGGCATCGGGGTCATCACCTCGGTGACCCGCCGCCGGTGATCGGTCTCGAACCGGATGTCCCGGTTGGTCACGATGCCGAGCAGAGTCCCGTCCGGGCCGGTGACCGGGACCCCGGAGATCCGGTAACGGCCGCACAACTGCTCGACGTCCGCCACGGTCGCGTCCGGGCCGCAGGTCACCGGATTGGTGATCATGCCTGCCTCGGATCGCTTCACCATGTCGACCTGCTGCGCCTGCTCCTCCACCGACAGGTTGCGGTGCAGCACGCCGGCGCCGCCCTGGCGGGCCATGGCCACGGCCATCCGCGCCTCGGTCACGGTGTCCATGGGCGAGGACAGCAGCGGGATGCCGACGGACAGCCGCCGGGTGAGCCGGGCCCGGGTGTCGGCGTCGGCCGGCATGATCGCCGTCCGGGCGGGCAGCAGCAGCACGTCGTCGAAGGTCAGGGCGGGGGCGCCGAACTTGGCTTGGTCGGTCATGGCACCTTCCCGGATCGCGGCCGCAGGGTTGTGGGCCAGTCTATTGAGAATGCCGCCTGCGCCGTGCCCGCCGCGGCGCGTCCGGGGCCGTAAGGTGCAGCCATGGCCGGCCGCGGTACCCCGGCGACGGCCCTGCTGGCCAGGCAGGGCATCGCCCACACCGTGCACGCCTACCGGCACGACCCCGGTCATGGCTCCTACGGCCAGGAGGCGGCGCAGGTACTCGGAGTGGCGCCGGAGCGGGTGCTCAAGACGCTGGTCGCCACCGTCGACGGGAGGCTCACGGTGGGCGTGGTGCCGGTCGCCGCGCAGCTTGACCTGAAGGCGCTGGCGGCCGCCGCCGGCGGCCGGAAGGCCGCCCTGGCGGACGTGGCCGCGGCGGAGCGGGCCACCGGTTACGTGGC
>DASQSC010000315.1:0-5895 GCA_035642555.1 Streptosporangiaceae bacterium
TCCGCCGCCAGCCCGCTGGCCCGCATGGCCTTGCGGTAGGCCACGGCGACCGCGTCGAACTTCAGGTGCAGCTCGGCTGCCAGGTCGAACGGCACCCGCTCGGGCCGCTGCGATTCCACCACCCGCTGGTCCTGCCCGAAGATGGTGTCCTCGAAGTCCTGGATCACCCGGTCATCCTGGCCGAGGTTGTAGTTGCGGCCGATGACCACGTACCCGGTGCAGCGGTCGGCGGCGACCGGCTGGGAGGCGAAGAAGTAGACCATGCCGCGCTCCCCGCCCCAGGTCAGCCGCAGCACGATGGTGTAGGGCAGGTGGAGCTCGTAGCGGCTGCGGCGTTCCGGCGGGCCTGCCTGCTGGTTGGCGAAGATGGGGAACTCGTCCGGGTTCGGAGCCTCCGGCCGCACGATCGTGTAGTGCAGCACGTGGCCTTCGGTGCGGACCTCGTGCCGCGGGACGACGGGGCGCTCGGGATCGCCGAGCAGGCCGGGATGCACCCAGGGAAAGTGACCGAAGTCAGTGAAGTTCTCGACCTGACGCGCGGCGTCGCACCGCCAGCTGTACGGGCCCGCTGTGACCAGTGCCCAGCGTCCGTCCTCCAGCTCGGGGACCTCCGGTAGCGGCCAGTGCGGCTCCGCCAGGGCGACCCACACCAGGCCATAGCGCTCCTGTGCCCGGAACGCGGCCACCCGGGCCTTCGCCGGGACCCGGGCCGGATCCGCCAGCTGCGGGATCGCGGTGCAGCGGCCGTCGGCCCGGTACCGCCACCCGTGATAGGCGCACACGATCTCATCGCCGCTCACGCTGCCGAGCGACAGCGCGGTCCCGCGATGCACGCACAGATCTGACATCGCCCGCACCTCGCGGTCCCGCCCGCGCCACAGCACCAGCGGCTCACCGAGCAGGTCGGCATGGACCGGCTGCGCCCCCAGCCCGGCCGCGAACGCGACCGGATGCCAGCATTCGCGCTGAGCGCGCAGGTCAGCGTAGACACCAGGAGACATCGAGGACGAACCGCCTGGCCGCTCTTCCGCGCTCACGGTCCTCATCCTGCCGCAAGCGCCCCATCGGCAGGAACACCGCGCTCACGGTGACGAAGGCCCGCCATGCCCGGCGACGGATAGCTGCCCGGGCTGCCGGGTTAGCGTGAAGGCGTGACGGTTGACCTCTTCGCCGGCCTCCCGGTGAGCGACTACCAGCGCGCACTGGCCTGGTACACGCGGCTGCTGGGCGCCGGGCCCGCGTTCTTCCCGAACGCGATCGAGGCGGTATGGGAGCTCGCCGAGCACCGGTACCTGTACATCAAGGAACTGCCCGAGCGCCCGGGGCAGGCACTGCACACGGTATTCGTCGACGACCTCGACCAGCGGGTCGAGGGCATCAGCGGGCGGGGAATCGAGCCCGCCGCGCAGGAGACGTACGGGAATGGCGTGCGCAAGGTGACCTATCGCGACCCGGACGGCAACGAGATCGGTTTCGGCGGCGCCCCGCCCGGGTGACCGGCGCCGGTCAGAGGTCGAGCACGAACGGGCGGCCGGTGGCGCGGAAGTGACCGACGTTGAGGCACTCGCTGCGCCCGATCCGCACCCGGCGCGCCAGCGGCTGGTGGACGTGCCCGTACAGCACGTATCTCGGCTGGTGCTGCCGGATCGCGGCGAGCAGGGCGGTGCTGCCCCGTTCCATCCGGCGGGCCACGGTGTCATACAGCAGCTGGGGAACGGCGGGCGGGATGTGACTGCACAGGACATCGACCTGGCCCACGGCCGCGACTTTGGCGGCGAACTCCTCGTCGCCGATCTCGTTCGGGGTCCGGTAGATCGTCCGCAGCCCGCCGCCGACGAACCCGAAGCTCCAGCCGCCGAGCTCGGCCCGGGCGCCGTCGAGCACCCTGTGGCCGGGCCGGAGGTGGTCGGCCCACAGGTACGGCAGATCGACGTTGCCGTAGGTGAGGTAGGCAGGCACCGGCAGGGCCGCGAACAGCGCGGCGTACTGCCGCCGGGCCGCCTGCTCGACATGCTGCGCCGGCTCGCCGTCGAGCCGCTGCCACAGCGCCCGGCTCATCGCCCGCGCCTCGTCGAACTGCCTGGCGGTGCGGAGCGCGACGAAACGGCTGGCGGCGTCGGCCCCGAACAGCTCGGCGAAGATGCCCTGGCCGTGATCCGCGTAGTCGACGAACAGCAGCAGGTCGCCCAGGCACAGCAGGGCGTCGGCGCCATCCGCCGCGGTGCGCAGCGCCGCGGCGCGCCCGTGCACGTCGCTGACCACGTGGACCCGCATGCTCACACAGTAGGGGCGAATATCGGCGGCCGGCGGCGGGTAGCCCTTGCGTTATACGGCCTCCCGGGCTTTAGGCATACCGCACCACGCGGCTGCGGACAGTCAGTCGGGCCTGATCAGAGGCCATATGCTACTAGTTGGTAGCTTCTGCGCGCCGGGCCCGGTACGGTCCTGTGAGTCGGGCGCCGAGTGCGCGCTGCCAGCGAGGAGACGCGATGCGTGAATACAGCAACCCCGCCCTGTCGGCTGTACCCGCTACCGCGCGGTTGACCGATGTCGTTGCCGACCGGGCCCAGCGCGATCCCGGCAAGGTAGTGCTGCGCCGCAAGGCCGGCCAGGGCTGGCCGCCTGCCGCGGCCGGTGGCCAGGCCGGGGCCGGGACCTGGGTGGACGTGACCGCACGGCAGTTCGCCGATGAGGTGGGGGCACTCGCCAAGGGCCTCATCGCGGCCGGAATCGCCGCCGGCGACCGGGTAGCACTGCTGTCCCGGACCCGGTACGAGTGGACCCTGGCCGACTACGCGATCTGGACCGCTGGCGCGGTCACGGTGCCGGTGTACGAGACGTCATCCCCCGAGCAGGTTGAGTGGATCCTCAGCGACTCTGCGGCCCGGGCCATCATCGTGGAAACCCCGGCCCATGAGGCGGCCATCGCCGACGTGCTGAAGCGGCTTCCCAGCGTCGAGCTGTGCTGGCTCATCGAAGGCGGGTCCGATGGCCAGCCGGGTTACGGTCAGCCGGGTTACGGTCAGGCCGGGTACGGCCAGACCGGGACCGCGGCATCGCTGACCGCGCTGGCGGCCGAGGGCGCGGTGATCGGGGACAACCAGCTCGAGCAGCGCCGCACCGGGCGGAGCGCGTCCGACCCCGCCACCATCATCTACACCTCCGGCACCACCGGGAAGCCCAAGGGGTGCGAGCTCACCCACGCCAACCTGCTCGCCGACGTCCGCAACGCGCTGGCGGGCCCGCTGTCACCGATCTTCGACGTGGCGGGCGCGTCCACGCTGCTGTTCCTGCCGCTGGCCCACGTGTTCGCCCGCGTGATCCAGGTCGGATGCCTGGAGGAAGCCTGCATCCTGGGCCACACGCCCGACCCGACCGCCAGCAAGCTGCTGCCTGACCTGGCGTCGTTCCAGCCGACGTTCCTGCTGGCCGTGCCGCGGGTGTTCGAGAAGGTCTACAACGGCGCGGAGCAGCAGGCAGCGGCCAGCCCGGTGAAGGGGCCGCTGTTCCGGGCGGCCGCGCGGACCGCGATCTCCTACAGCGAGGCCCTCGATGGCCCGGGCGAGCCGGCGCTGGGGCTCAGGCTGTCGCACGGCCTGTTCGACCACCTTGTGTACGGCAAGCTCCGCGCCGCCGTCGGCGGCCGGGCGGCCCACGCGGTGTCCGGCGGCGCGCCGCTCGGGGAACGGCTCGGCCACTTCTTCCGGGGAGCGGGCATTACCATCCTCGAGGGCTATGGCCTGACCGAGACGACGGCGGCAGCCACGGTCAACCCGCCCGGCGCCAACAAGATCGGGACTGTGGGCCAGCCGCTGCCGGGGGTCGGCATCCGCATCGCCGACGACGGCGAGGTCCTCATCAAGGGCCCGAACGTGTTCGCCGGGTACTGGCACAACGAGACCGCGACCAAGGACACCCTCACCGTGGACGGCTGGTTCCGCACCGGCGACCTCGGCGAGCTCGACGACGGCGGGTACCTCCGGGTGACCGGCCGGAAGAAGGAGCTGATCGTCACCGCAGGCGGCAAGAACGTGGCGCCCGCGGTGCTGGAAGACCGGATCAGGGCCCACCCGCTGGTGAGCCAGTGCATGGTCGTGGGCGACGGCCGGCCATACGTGGCGTGCCTCATCACCCTGGACGAGGAGTCCCTCGGGCCGTGGCTGGCGCGCCATCCCCGCGCCGCCACCTCGTCGATCGCCGAGCTCGCCACCGATGCCGAGATCAT
Source organism: Streptosporangiaceae bacterium (assembly GCA_035642555.1). Classification (GTDB taxonomy): domain Bacteria; phylum Actinomycetota; class Actinomycetes; order Streptosporangiales; family Streptosporangiaceae; genus JAIRTY01. The sequence continues at coordinate 4,226 of DASQSC010000315.1, forward strand.
CGCCGAGATCCAGGCCGCGGTGGACGACGGGAACCAGGCCGTGTCCCGGGCGGAGCAGATCAAGCGGTTCCGGATCCTGCCGGCCGACTTCACCGAGGCCGCCGGCTACCTGACGCCGTCATTGAAGGTCCGCCGCACCATCGTCGCCAAGGACTTCGCGGCCGAGATCGAGGCGCTGTACCAGTAGCGCGGCCAGCCGCTCACGGTAAGAGCCGCCCGCTGCCCCGGAGCGGGCGGCTCTTACCGATCAGCCGGCCAGGATGTGCTGCAGCCGCCGCGCCACCAGGTCCCACTGCCACTCCCGGTCAATCCAGGCCAGGCCCTTCTCTCCCATCGCCCTGGCCCCCGCCGGATCGGCGAGCAGGCTCAGGATCCGGCTCGCCACCCCGGCGACGTCTCCGCTCGGCACCACGTAGCCGGTGTCGCCGTCCCTGATGGCGTCAGGCGCGTTCCCGGAATCGCCCCCGATCACCGGCAGCCCGGTGGCCGATGCCTCCAGGTACACGATGCCAAGGCCCTCCACGTCCAGGCCGCGGCGGCGGGTCCGGCAGGGCATCGCGAACAAGTCTCCGGCGTCGTAGTAGGCAGGCAGCTCAGCCGCGGGGACCTGGCCGGCGAAGACCACCGAATCGGCCACCCCGAGCTGCCCGGCCAGGCGCCGGAGCCGGTCACCGTACGGGCCGCCCCCGACCAGCAGCAGCATCGCGCCGGTCGCCGCCCGGACCCGCGGCCAGGCGCGGATCAGGGTGTCCTGGCCTTTCCGCCGGACCAGCCGGGACACGCACACCACCACGGGCCGGCCGGCCAGGCCCAGCCGTTCCCGGATCGCCGGCCCCCCGGCGCCAGGCCGGAACACCCCCGTGTCCACCCCGGGCGCCAGCCGCTCCATCCGCGCCGCGGCCGACGGGGACAGCGCTCGCGCCAGCCGCGCCCGCGTGTACTCCCCGAGATAGGTGACGGTGTCAACGGAGTCACCGATGCGGCGCAGCAGCCCGCGTGCCCCGGGCAGCACCGCCCAGCCGGCCTCGTGCCCGTGCGTGATCGCCACCAGCCGCCGCGCGCCCGCCGCCCGCAGCGACGGCGCCAGCAGGCCGAGCGGCGCCGCCGCGCCGAACAGCACGGTGTCACAGCCGTGGGCGGCCATCATCCGCGCCCCCCGGCGGGCGACCGAGGGCACCGGCAGCATCAGGGATGTCGGGTGGCGCTCCACCGGGAACGGCTGCGCCGCGTCGAACGCGTCAGCGCCGGCCCAGGCAGGCGCATACACGGCGACCTGGCCGGGCGGCATCCGGAGAGCGAGCGCATGCACGAACGACTGGATCCCGCCCGCTCGCGGCGGGAAGTCGTTCGTGACGATCAGGACCTTCGGGCTGGTGCCTGGCATCGCGCTCCCCGCGCCGCCGGGCCCGGTCCCGGTGCGGGACCGTAGCTTCCCGCGACGGCACCCCGGAGATCATAGCCGCCGGCGGCGGGACCGGCGGCATGCTGCCCCGGGGTGCCGCCGGGGGGCATCAGGCCGGCAGCGGGGGCCGGGCCGGGCAGCGCACGGGAAGCGCCCGGGCCGGCCCCTGCTGCCACTGGACGGGCCTTGTCAGGGGCGAGCGGCTCCGTCCAGGGTCGACGCGTACCACGAGTTGGACAGGCTGATCTTCTCCACGGACTCGCCGGGC
>DASQSC010000316.1:0-3115 GCA_035642555.1 Streptosporangiaceae bacterium
GACAAGGTCATGGCCGACGGTGAAGCCGGCCTCGGGGGAGGCGAGCCAGAGCACGGCGGCGGCGGCTTCGCTGACCGTCCCCGCCCTGCCTACCGGCAGCGCAGCCGTGAGCCGCTGGTCACGCTCGGCTTCGGTTTCGCCCGGGAGCAGCGACATGGTCGTGTCGATGGGCCCGGGGCTGATGGCGTTGATGCGCCCGCACGGTGATGCAGCCGCTGCTGTTCGTGTTCGTGTTCACCTACGTGATGCCGAAGATCGGCGGCGGCTTCTCGCTCGGCGGCGCCGGGGCCGCCGGAGCCGCCGGAGCAACCGCCGGCGCCGCGGCGGGCGGGACCACGTTCGCCACCATCCTGGTACCGGGCCTGATGGCGTCCATGCTGCTCATGCAGGGGATCATGGCCGTGACGTTCCCGCTGGTGATGGAGTTCTCGTGGCAGCGCACGATCGAGGACAGGGCGCTCGTCCCGGTGCCGATCCAGCTGCTCGCGATGCAGAAGATCGTGGCCGGCGCGGTGCAGTCGTTCCTCGGCGCGCTCATCGTGTTCCCGATCGTGCTGCTCGTGCACGCCGCCGGGCAGGCGCCGCACGTGCACGTGACCAACTGGCCGCTGCTCGCGCTCATCCTGGTCACCGCGTCGCTGCTGACCGCCGCGCTGGGGCTGGTGCTCGGCACCGCGATGGACCCGCGCAAGATGCAGATGCTGTTCGCGGCGATCCTGCTGCCTGCCACCATGTTGGGCTGCGTCTACTACCCCTGGTCGGCGCTGGCGCACATCCGCTGGCTGCAGATCGCGGTGCTCGTCAACCCGATGGTCTACATGTCCGAGGGGCTGCGGGCGGTGCTCACGCCCGGGACCACGCACATGCCGCTCTGGGCGATCTTGCTGGTGCTGGTCGGCGGCACGGTGGTGTTCGGCTACCTGGGCACCCGGACCTTCACCCGGCGGGTCCTCACCTAGCAGCCCGGCAGGCTGGCTCGCGTACCTGAGCGGGAGGCGCGAGTCACGCACGGGCGGGATCGCTACTCGGCCCGCAGCGCGGCCGCGGGCCGGGAACGCGCCGCTGTCCCTGCCGGGAAGGCAGCGACCGCGTTCGCCGCCACCAGCACCACCGGGATCGCCAGCAGCACCAGCAGCGAGATGACCGGCACCGGCTCGATCGCGAACTGGCCGGCGAACCAGGTCCAGGCCCACCGGCCGGCCACGATGCCCACCGGCAGGCCGATGATCAGGCCGCTGGCCGCAAGCGCGGTCGCCTGCCAGGCCACCGTCGCGCGTACCTGCCTGCCCACGAACCCGACCGTCCGCAGGATCGCGAGCTCCCGGCGGCGCCGGCGGACCGACGTCACCAGCGTGTGCGTGACCGTGGCGGCCGCCAGCAGCGTCACCAGCAGCGCGAGCGCGAGCGGCAGGCCCTTCACGCCCTGCAGGTCCCTGACCTCGGGCGGCGAGATAGCGGGCAGCACCGTCCCCGGGAACAGCCGCTTCAGCCGCGCGATGGCGGCCGCGCCCGCGCCCTGGTGCAACCGCACCAGGAACACGTTGACCGGCAGCCGAGCCGGCGCCAGCGCGTCGGCTCCCGCCAGCGTCATCACCCCGCCCCGCCCCAGCTGCACCTGCTCGTTGACGGCTTCCGGAGACAGCACGACCTGCCCGGTCACCCGCAGCCGCACGGGCCCGCGGGGGCCGCGGGCGGTGACCACGCCCCCCACGCGGGTGTGCAGGGCGCGCAGCTCTCGTCCGGCCAGGGCGATCTCGCCGGGCCGCGCCGGCAGCCGCCCGGCCAGCACCGGCGGCGCCACGTCCCCGGTGACACGCTGCAGGCCCAGGACGAAGACGTCATCCCCGTGCACGCGGGCGGCGCCGATGGCGGTGGCGGTGAAGCCGGCCACATCCCGGTCGGCGCGCAGCTCCGGCTCGGACTGCCCGCTGATGTCCCCGGCGTGCGGGCTGCCAACGGCAACGTCCCAGTTCCAGCCGGCGACCACCGGGTCGGTCACGACCTTGCCCAGGCTGGAGCCGAACACCAGGGCCGCCATCACCGCCGCCACCGCCACCGCCAGGCCGAGCACGGCCGTGCGGGCCGCGACGGCCGTGCGGTCGCGGCCGGGCTCGAACGCCAGCCGCACTCCAGCGACCGCGGCCGGCGGGAACGACCGGCGGGCCAGCCACCGCGCCAGCCGGGAGCCCCTGGTCACGGCCCCGGCCGCGGGCGTGCCTTGCTGCCCGGCGACGGCCCGCAGCGCCGCGATCAGCGCCCGGGCGGTGAGCAGCAGCGCGAGCCCCGCGGCGGCGGGCAGCAGGATCGCCCGATCGAAGGAGAACCCCGGCGAGACCTCGGCCCGGCGCGCCAGCCCGATCGGCGTGAACACCGACAGCGCGTACCCGGCCGGGATGGCAAGCATCATCCCGGCCGCCGCGGCCAGCGCACCGGGAGCCAGCGTCACCGCGACGAGCTGACCGCGGGAGCAGCCGACGGCGCGCAGCACCGGCAGGTCGGCGGCGCTGTCCCGGGCCTGCCTGGCCAGCCCCTGGCCCACGATGACCAGCATCGACACCGCCAGGATGACTCCGAACAGTAGCAGCGCGAACGCCTGCAGCGACGTTCCCCGCTGCGCCGTGGCCGCTGCCACGCTGGCGTCGCTGCCCGGCTGCACCTGCGCCCGGCCGCCGGACACCCGCCTCACCTCGGCCTCGAAGGCCGTCAGGCCCGCGGTCCCGCGCCGGAGGTGGACCGAGAGGCCGGTGAAGTGGCCCACGGACGCGGCGAACCGGTGGTAGAAGGCGGCGGTCGCATAGATCGAGCCGGTGCCGAAGTAGGTCACGTCGGCGGCCGCGGCGAGGTTCTCGGTCAGGTCGGCCGGCACGCGGATGATCCCGGTCACCCGCACGTCCGGCAGCGGCACCCGCGGCGGCACCCTGCTGCCGCCGTTCATCACCCGCTGGACCTGAGCCGGCCGGTATCCGCGCAGGTTGATCACTGATCCCGGGTGCGCGTGCAGGACCCGCGCGGTCATCTCGTTGATGGCCACCTCGGTGACCCGGGACGGCGCCGGCAGCCGGCCCGCCACCAGGATCGAGCGGGCCTGCGGCGGGCGGTGGACCATCGCCCAGGT
>DASQSC010000317.1:0-5684 GCA_035642555.1 Streptosporangiaceae bacterium
GATCGACGAGGACGCCGGGCGCGCGCGCAGCCGCATCAACACCGAACTGGAACGGCTCTACGGGCGCCGGGTGGCGGACATCGAGGCCGCAGCGGTCGCCGGCACCGTGGCCGACTGCGTCGGCGAACTGCGCGAGGTCGCCGCCGCCGGTGCCGAGCTGATCCTGTTCACCGCCATGTACGACCAGGCCGAGCACGCTGAGCGGCTGGCCGCGGAGGTCATCCCGCAGCTCAGCTAGGCCCCGCCTGCCGGACCGCGTCGCCGGCACCGGGCGCTCGCCGGGCACGGGAGCAGCCGGCGCGTCCGCCGGACAGCTTGTCCCGGTTCGCCTAGACTCGGGCCGCATGAACAGGAGTTCAGGCATCGGTCTGGCAGTGGCCGGCGTCGTGGTGCTGGTCATCGGGCTCATCCTGCGGCTGGCTACCTCGGTGCACAGCTCCGGCTTCAACATCCACAAGGTCGGCGACGGCCTGCTGCTGATCGGCGTCATCGTCGTGATCTGGAGCGTCGTCGTGCTGGCACGCGGCCGGGCCAGGAGCCGCGCCTGATACTGGCCGGCGCGGGTTACCGGTCGCGGTACGGGTATGCCGCGCGGTGCCGGCCTGCCGGGACCGGGCGGCCCGGGGCGGCGGGCGCGGCGATGCCGGCACCGGCCGGGTCCGCGGGCTCACGAGGGCGTCGCTGCCGCTCACCGCGAGGTAGGCGACCAGGCACGCGATGACCGCGGCCGAGACCAGCGCGACCGGGCCGTGCCGATCCCGATGCCGTCGGCACTGTGGGGAAAGCCCAGCCAGTCGGCGCAGGACGCACCGCCTCGTCAGCCCGGGTCAAACCGGAGTCAAGGCTCGGTCAGCACCGCGGGGCTCGCGGCCGTCGGCGCGTTCGGGCGGGTCACGTGTGCCTGCCGGTAGTGCGCGGCGAGCACGTCCTCGCCGAAATCGCTGCGCGGGCGCCGCAGCACGGTGTGCGCGTGACCGTCGGCGACGGTGTTGTCGTACTCGATCAGCAGGTCGTCGCCCTGCACCCGGTAATACCAGCGGCCGCCGGGGGTGACCGGGCCTTCCCAGGCGAAGTGCAGCTCGCCCGCGCCGATCCGGTCTGCTTCCCTGGCCGCCAGGCCGGCGGGCAGCCGGTCCAGGTAGAGCGCGGCCAGCTGGCCCAGCAGCGCCCGGGCCCCCGGCCCGAGCCGCCCGGCGCCGATCCCCGGCGGGTCGATGCCGTCAGCGGCCCGCGCGCTGGTCCCGGTGCGGATGTCGGCCGGGGCCCGGTCCGCGATCACCGCGACGGCACGCCCGGCCGGCCCCATCGCGTCCAGCAGCGCCCGAGCCAGGTCCTCCTCCGGCGCGAGCGGGCGGGACACCGGCCGCCCGGCGTAGCTGACGCTGGCGGGGTTGGCGCCGAGGAACACCGGGGCGGGTGACACCTGCTCGCCGAGCACGGTCATGGACACCGACAGGTGATGGCCCTCGAACCGCCACGACCACGGCCCGTCCCCGCCCGGCTCCCCGAACACGCTCACCCAGTAGTCGTTGCTGTGGCGGCCGCGCCGCCAGCCCTCCTGCCGGTCGAGCACCTCCTCCAGCGCGATGATCGCCATCGCCTGCGCGTAGGCGTGGTCGCTGAGCCCGGTCGCCAGCAGCCGGTGCGCTGCCTTCCTGGCGGCGCCGCTGAACCGGCCGAGGCAGGCCCCGGGACGGCGCTCCGGCCGGTATTCCAGCCACCGCCGCGCGGCGTCATCGGCGAACGGCAGCGCCGCCAGCGCGCGCTGCTCGCCGTCCAGGGCCGCCAGCAGCGTGGCCGCGGCCGCCCGCATCTGGCCCGGCAGCTCATCGGGAGCCATGCCCCGGTTATATCAAGCGGCTGAGCCAGCCCCGGGGCCTGCGTTCGGGCCCGGCTTGGCACCTGCCCTAGCTCCCCGCGGGCCTCAGCCGTCACCATGGGGTACGAACTGCGTTCGTAGCAGCTGATGGAGGCCCTGCGGAATGACTGACGTGGCGGATGTGACCGGGTACTCGCTGGCCCAGCGGTACCAGCCGGGTGCCGGGCCGGTGCTGCTGACCGGCGTGCAGGCGATCGGCCGGCTGCTGGCCGAGCAGCATGCCGCCGACGCCCGGGCCGGCTCGCGCACGATCTCGTTCGTGTCCGGTTACCCGGGCAGCCCGCTGGGCGGCCTGGATAAGGCCCTGGCCAGCGCGCCGGAACTGGCGGACACCGCCGGCCTGACGCTGGTGCCGGCGGTCAACGAGGAGCTGGCAGCCACCGCGGTGTGGGGCAGCCAGATCCCGGTGCCCGGCCGCCGCCGGCGGGCGGATGGCGCGGTCGCCGCCTGGTACGGCAAGGCGCCCGGGGCGGACCGGGCCGGCGACCCGATCCGGCACGGGAACATGTGCGGCGCCGACCCGCGCGGCGGGGTGCTGGTGCTCGCCGGTGACGACCCGGCCTGCAAGTCCTCCACGATCCCGTCGGCGAGCGAGCGCACTTTGGCCGGCTACGGGCTGCCGGTGCTGTTCCCCGGCAGCGCCGAGGACGTGGTCCGGCTGGGCCGGTACGGGGTGGCGCTGTCGCGGGCGTCCGGCATGTGGACCGCGATGAAGATCGTGGCCGATGTCGCGGACGGGGTGTGGACGGCGGGGCCGTCCGGCGGCGAGCTCGACATCACCGTGCCGGAGCTGGAGTGGGAGGGCCGGCCGTGGCGCTACCAGCAGGCTCCGGTGCTGATCCCGCCCGCCTCGCTGCGCGCCGAGGAGCAGCTGCACGGGCCCCGGCGGGCGATGGTGCACGCGTTCCTGGCGGCCAACCCGGTCAACCGGGTCGAGGCGGACGCCCCGGACGGCTGGCTGGGCATCGTGGCCGGCGGCAAGACCTTCGCCGACGTCCGGCAGGCGCTCGCCGACCTGGGACTGGCCTCCGAGCACGAGCTCCGCCGGGCCGGCATCCGGCTGCTCCGGCTCGGCGTGATCCACCCGCTGCAGCGGGACCTGCTGCGCCGGTTCGCCGCCGGGCTGGACACCGTGCTGGTGGCGGAGGAGAAGGGCGGCTTCCTGGAGCCCGCCGTCCGGGACGTGCTGTACGGGCTGCCGGCGGCGCCGGCGGTGATCGGCTCGGCGGACGGCGCCGGGCGGCCGCTGCTGCCCGCCCCGGGCGAGCTCACGGCCGCGATCCTGGCCGGGCCGCTGCGCCGGGTGCTGGCCGCCCGCCCCGAGGTGGCCGCGCGGCTGGCCCCGCCGCCGGCTCCCCGGACCGAGCTGGCGCTGCTGCCGGCGGCCAGGACCCCGTATTTCTGCTCCGGCTGCCCGCACAACCGCTCCACGCTGCTGCCGGCGGGCTCGGTGGCCGGCGGCGGCATCGGCTGCCACGCCATGGTCGCGATCACCGGCCGGGCGGGGTCGGAGGTGTCGTCGCTGACCCAGATGGGCGGCGAGGGCGCGCAGTGGATCGGCCAGGCACCGCTGCTGGCGGGCTCGGACGGGCCGGTGCACATGTTCCAGAACATCGGCGACGGGACGTTCGCGCATTCCGGCCAGCTGGCGGTGCAGGCGTGCGTCGCCGCGGGGGTGTCGATCACCTACAAGCTGCTCTACAACCAGGCAGTGGCGATGACCGGCGGGCAGGACGCGCAGGGCGGCCTGGAGGTGCCGGCGCTGACCCGCAAGCTGACGGCCGAGGGCGTAGCCAAGATCATCGTGTGCGCGGACGAGCCGGACCGGTACCGGGCGCTGCCACCGCTGGCGCCCGGCGCCCGGCTGTGGCACCGGGACCGGCTGGACGAGGCCCAGCGCGAGCTGGCGGCGACTCCCGGCGTCACCGTGCTGATCTACGACCAGCGCTGCGCCGCCGAGTCCCGGCGGCTGCGCAAGCGCGGCGCGCTCCCGCCGCGGCCGGGCCGGGTGGTGATCAACGAAGCGGTGTGCGAGGGCTGCGGCGACTGCGGATCGGTCAGCAACTGCCTGTCGGTGCAGCCGGTGGACACCGAGTTCGGCCGCAAGACCCGGATCGACCAGGCTTCCTGCAACACCGACTACACCTGCCTGGCGGGCGACTGCCCGTCGTTCGTCACCGTGCAGGCGCCCCATGCCCCCGCCAGGCGCCGGGGACGGGCGGCCGGCGGCGCCCGGCCAGCCCCGGCGCAGCCGCCGGGGGAACTGCCCGGCCCGCCGGGGCAGCCGGTGACCGGGACCAGCGACCTGTTCCTGGCCGGCATCGGCGGCACCGGCATCGTCACCGTCAACCAGGTGCTCGGCAGCGCGGCGGTGCGGGACGGGCTGGCCGTCCATGGCCTGGACCAGACCGGGCTGTCGCAGAAGGCCGGGCCGGTGACCTCGCACCTGCGGCTGGCCGCCGATCCTGCCGCGCTCGCCCCGGCGAACCGGGTGGGCGCCGCGCGGGCGGACTGCTACCTGGCGTTCGACCTGCTGGTCGGCGCCGATCCGGGCAACCTCGGGTATGCCGGCGCGGACCGCACGGTCGCGGTGGTGTCCACCAGCGGGGTCCCGACCGGGCTGATGGTGCGAGACCCGGCCGCCCCCGCGCCCGGCGCGGACGCGCTGCTGGACCGGATCGGCGGCTCGGCCCGCCAGCTGCTGCCGCTAGACGCGGCCGCGGCCGCGCAGGCGCTGTTCGGCGACCCCATGCCGGCCACGTTCCTGCTGGTCGGTATGGCGTACCAGGCCGGTGCGCTGCCGCTGTCGGCGGCCGCGATCGAGTGGGCCATCGACCTGAACGGGGTGGCCGTGGCGGCCAACACGGCCGCGTTCCGGTGGGGGCGGCTGGCGGTGGCTGACCCGGCGGCGTTCGCCGCCGCCACCGGCAGCGAGCGGCCCGGCCCGCCGCCCCTGCCCGGCGGCCTTGACCTGGGGGAGCTTGCGGGCGAGACCCGGCGGCTGGCTCAGGTGCGCGCCGCCGGGCTGGCGGGCTACCAGCAGCTGGCGACCGCCAGGGACTACCTGGCCGCCGTCCGCGCCGCCTGGCGGGCCGAGCGCGCGGTCGGCCAGGCCACCGCCTACAGCGAGGCGGTGGCGCGCGGGCTGTACAAGCTCACCGCCTACAAGGACGAGTACGAGGTGGCCAGGCTGCTCACCGACCCCGCGTTCGAGCGGGCGGTGGGCGCCGCGGTGCCCGGCGGCTCGGCGCTGCGCTACCAGCTGCACCCGCCGCTGCTGCGGGCGCTCGGCCGCAAGCGCAAGCTCGCGCTCGGGCCGTGGGCGCGGCCGGTGCTGCGGGGCCTGGCGCGGGCCAGGCGGCTGCGCGGCACCCCGCTGGACCCGTTCGGGCACACCAGGATCCGCCGGATGGAACGGGAGCTGCGCGACTCCTACCGCGCCATGGTCACCCGGCTGACCGGCTCGCTGACCGCCGCCAGCTACGACACCGCGGTGGCGGCCGCGCAAGCGGCCGAGCTGGTCCGGGGCTACGAGCAGATCAAGGCCGCCAGCGTGGACCGGTACCGCGCCCGGCTGGCGGAACTCGGCGTGGCCTGATCAGGCCCTGTCCCGCAGCCGGACCGCGAGCAGGCAGACGTCGTCGGCGCGGCCCGGAGCCTCGCCGAGGACGCCCTCGGCAGCGTCGCAGATCTGCTGGGCGGTGACGGGCGTCCGCCGCCGGATGGCGGCGGCCAGGGTGGCGAGGCCATCGCTGAGGTCCCGGTGCCGGTCCTCGATCAGCCCGTCGGTGTACAGCAGCAGGCC
>DASQSC010000318.1:0-3024 GCA_035642555.1 Streptosporangiaceae bacterium
AGCCGGTGGATCTCGTACCGGCTGTCTCCGACCGTGAGCGTGGCCCGGCTTCCGAAGCTGTTCGCCGTCATGGCGCTGGTCGCCTCCTCATCGAGTCCCGGCTCGCTATCGAGTCCCGGCCTGTAAGCATCCTGCCGCAAGCCGATCCGGGCCGGCCGGCCGGGCCCCGTTCCGCAGCTATCTCGACTGTCTTGGCCATCTCGGGTGCCTCGACTAACTCAACTATCTCGATGTCAAGGTATCTCTCGTTTCACGGTAGGGGCAGCTTGTCTCGACGTCAAGTTAACTCCGCAGGCCGTATATGGAACCTTTCCTGGCGGTGGCGGTGTAATCAGTGCGCGAGCGCGCCAGAGCGAGGGGAACCATCGACGACGCGGAGGCGGTAGCCCGGTCCCGTGACGGCGACCTTGACGCCTATGCCGTCCTGGTCGCCCGCTACACGCTGCCTGCGCACCGGACCGCGTTCCTGCTGGGAGCCGGGGAGGAGGCCGACGACGCCGTCCAGGAGGCTGCTGGCAACCGCTGAGCAGGGGCGGGTGTCCAGTGGCTGACCGGGCTGAATGGGAGCAGGTTGCAGAGGCCGAGTTGCGGGCGCTGGCCGGCGAGCTTGACGTGCCGCCGGCCCCCGACCTCACCACAGTGGTACGGCAGCGGCTGGCAGGGACGACGGCCCGGCACAGCCGGCGCAACTGGCGCCCGGCCTGGCGGGCCGCGCTCGGGGCGCTGGCAGCGCTGCTCGTCGTGCTCGTCGTGCTGGTCGCGACCCCGCAGGGGCGGGCTGTGATCAGCCACGTGTTGCGGTTCGCCGGCATCGAGCTGCGCCTGCAGCCGGGTACCGCGCCCGCCCCGGCCCCGGGCAGCCCCCCGGGCAGCAGGCCCTCCCCACCGTCCTCGCCGCGGGCGTGACCACCGCCGTCAAGCTGACGCTGGCAGCACCTGCGCTGGCGAAAGGCCCCTCGCAGGCCAGCCTCACCGGCCCGGGGCTGGCACGCCCGGTGGTCGTGTCCGGCAACGGCGAGCCCGGGCAGCCGGGCAGTGCGCTCGTTCTCCTCGCCCAGCAGACCGGCCTGTTCATGGCGATGTTCGGCATGGGGGTGAACATGCCTGGCCCGCACCGGCTGGCAACTCCCCCGCCGCGGCCCTCGCGCGGCCCCCGCTACAGGCTCGTCTACACGGTGCCCGGACTCCAGCCGCAGCCCGGCCAGGAGTTCGGGCACGTGAGACAGTTCCTCTACCCCAGGCCGGTGGCCCGGTCATCGACACTCCGCCCGGCCAGCACGGCTTCGCGGAGGGTCACCTGCGGGTTAACGGCTGGTTCCGAGGCAGTGCGCGGCTGGCCCGGCTCGGCGTCCCACCGCGGCCGGGCACCGCCCCAGCCGCGTCCGCCTCGCCAGCCTCCGCCGCGGCCGCGTCCTCCGCGAGCCCGGCTGCGGCCCGAGGTACGGGTGCGGCGGCAGCCCAGGGCACTGCGGCGGCAGCCCGGCATGACAGCCCGGTGCCCCTCGGCTGGATCGCCGCGGCCATCGTGGTCATCGTGGCCGCCGTCCTCGGCGGTACCGCGCTCTGGCTGCGCCGCCCCCCACGGCTGGCCGGTAGCGGCGCGCGGTCACGTGCCTGGGGCTGAGACGCCGGCGGCCGGTCTACTGGCCGTCAGCCTGTGCACCGTCACCGCTGCGGAGCGCTCGCGCAGCAGCGTCACCAGGCCTTTGGTGGCCGCGCTGACCGCCGTTCCGAACCCGGCCTCGTCCACGGTCTCCAGCAGGAACAGGATGCGGTCGCTGGATTCGGTGACCTTGGTGCGGTCCGCGTCGCGGTGGTTCCAGTGCCTGGTGAGCACTCCGAGCGCGTCGGCGTAGATCACTTCGCCGGGCCGCGGAGCCTCCACCGTGCCCGGCTCGCCCAGCGGGATGAACTCCTCCGTGCCATCAGCGCGGCGTACCACGATGTCGCCGCTCACCTGCTGCAAGTCGAACGCCCCGGCCGGGACCCCGGAGCTAGCCGAGACCAGGTTGTAACAGTCCACGGCCGGATTGATCCTGGGCAGCCGCCCCGACCGGGCCAACCGCCGCCGGAGCGCGTCCACGCTGGGCCGCTCGCGCCGCGGGTTGGTGCCGAAAACCCGGTAGGCCGCATGCCAGGCTGCGGTGTGGGGGTCGTCCTCATCGGCGCTGCCCAGTTCCCCGGCGGCGGCCTTCGCTTCCAGCGCGGCGAGCCGGGTTTCGACCGCGGGCCACGGCCCGGCCCCGGTGAAGCCCTCCGCCACCACCGCGTCGATCCGCAGTGCCGGGAACGCGGCGCAGACGTCAGCAGCGACCGCGAGCCTGGTCACTGCGCTTCCTGAGAACTCCGCACGGCTGTGAGCCTGCCACACCAGGCTGGCCCGCGCCGGGCGCCGAGCATCTCGCCGATCCGGCCCGGGCGCGGCCCGGGCGGCCCGGCCGCTCGCCCGTTACGATGGCGCGGGTCAACCGGGCGTAGGGAGTTGCCGACATGCCAGGGCAGCCAGAGCAACTGGCGGAATCTGGGCGGCTGCCGGAATCGGAACGGCTGGCAGGGCCGCGGCGGGCGCCGGAAGCCCCGCGGCCGAATGAGGCCCGCGAGGCCCGTGACATCGGGGCCGACCTCCGTGCCCGGCTGGAACGGCTCCCGTTCACTCACCCGTCCAGCCCGTACAAACCCGACGGCTCCCGCAAGCCGCCCGAACCTGACCCCCGCGAGCGCGAGCTCCCGCTCCCCCGCGAGGCGGAGCGCACCGACTTACCCGAGGAAGACGGGCCGCGGATCGACCCGGACGGGTCCTGGCACTGGAAGGGCCGTGATCTCAGCCCTGATCAGAACCGTATTGCCGACGAAGCACTCGACCGGTTCCGGACGGCGGAAGGCCGCGACGCTGACGGGAAGTACGGCGATCACGGCCTCACCCCAGCCATGCGCCGCATCGAGTCCCAGCTCGAACACGGCCGCCTGGTCCCCGACACCGAGAAGTTCGCCCTGAAATCCCCCGACCGCTTCAAAGAAAAGCTG
>DASQSC010000319.1:0-13027 GCA_035642555.1 Streptosporangiaceae bacterium
GCCCCCTGCTGCCTTGATCTGCGCGGCCTGCTGAGCGTGGATCCACTGGCTGAACTGGGCCGGGGTGACGATCCGCACCGTGAACAGCATCCGGCTGTGATACAGGCCGCACAGCTCGGTGCAGCGGCCGATGAAGCTCCCGGTGCGATCCGGGGTGACCTCGAAGTGGTTGGGATGCCCGGGGATGACGTCACGCTTGAACTCGAACGGGACGATCCAGAACGCGTGGACCACGTCGGTGGAGTACAGGTTGAACTGGACGGTCCGGTTGGTCGGGATCACCAGCACCGGGAGCTGCCGGTTGCCCTGGGCCGGGGTCCACGGCTCACCGTTCATGGTGACGTCGCCGGTGGCCGAGCCCGCCACCTTGTACTGCGGGTACTGGAACTGCCAGCTCCACTGGTAACCGGTGACGTTCACCACCACGTCCGGATGCGGAGGCATCTTGTTGAGGTAGTTCTCGTCCCGCGCGGTGAAGAAGAACAGGACGCCCACCATGATGAACGGCACCACGGTGTAAAGCATCTCGATCGGCAGGTTGTACCGCACCTGGTGCGGGACGGCGTCGGAGCGCTTGCGGTGGAAGATCACCGCCCACAGGATCAGCCCCCAGACCACGGCCCCGACCGCGAGGGCGGCGACCCACGACCCCTGCCAGAGGGTGACGACCGCATGCCCCTGCTTGGTCACCGGGACCGGCATCCCGAGCCGGGTGAACTCGTTGGAGGTGCAGCCCGCCGTGGCCGCCAGCACGGCGGCGAGCATGGCCGCGCGCCCGGCCAGTCGCCCGGCGCGGCGGGCCCGCACGCCAGTGCCCTGGCCCTGCCCCGGGCGGGAGGGTGATGCCGTTGTGGGACTCAACAGGTTGCCTTTCACAGCGTCTGGCCCTTGCCTGCACGGGCTGGCCATCGCACCTTCTACAAGCTGTCGTGGAAACAGTATCGTGCAGCCGTTCCGGCCGTGCGCGGACCCCCGCCCCAGGGACCCCGTGACCGCACGGCGGGTGCCAGGCATATCCTGCGGGCAGGCGGTGCGCTCCGCTGGCTGCGGCTCCCCTCCGCCCCGGACGAACGAAGAGGTTACCCCCGTGACCCCCCCGACTCATCCCGCGCCGATGGTCACGATCGACGCCCTGGGCCGCAAGTGCCCGATCCCGATCATCATGCTCGCCGAGCGGATCGGTGAGGTCCCGGTCGGGCAGCTGATCGCGGTGACGGCCGACGACCCGGCCGCCAGGACCGACGTGCCCGCCTGGTGCATGATGAAGTCGCAGGAGTTCGTGGCGGCCATCGACCTTCCCAGCGGCTGGTCGTTCGTGATCCGCCGGAGTTACTGACCGTCAGCGCCGGCCGGGCCAGGCCTAGCTCCCGTACCAGGCGGCCACGTCGGCCGCGGCGGCGGGACCGTAGGCGGCCGCCAGCCGGTCGGCCACCAGGGCCGGCTTGAGCTCGTATTCCTGGGTGCCCACGGTCTCCAGCACCAGCACCGCCAGCAGGTTGCCGAGCTGCGCGGCCCGCTCCAGCGTCATGCCCCGGCCTAGCGCGGCCAGGAAACCGGCCCGGAACGCGTCCCCGGTGCCGGTGGGATCGGCCTTGCGCAGCTCCGGCACCGGGCCGGTCAGCACGGGCGGCTGCCCCTCCTGGTCGATCCTGGCGCCGGCGGGCCCCAGCGTGGTGATGCGCACGCCGGCCCGCCGCAGGACCTCGTCCCCGCCCCAGCCGGTCTTGCGCTCGATGAGGGCTTCCTCGTACTCGTTGCAGAAGAGGTACGCTGCGCCGTCCACCAGCGCCCGGACCTGCGGCCCGGCGAGCCGCGGAAGCTGCTGCGAGGGGTCGGCCGCGAACGGGATCCGCAGCTTCCCGCACTCAGCGGTGTGGGCCAGCATGGCGTCCGGGTCGCTGGCCCCGATCAGCACCAGGTCCAGCCCGCCCGCTTCCCGGGCCAGCGGGCCCAGCTCGATCTCGCCGTCCTCGCTCATCGCTCCCGGGTAGAACGACGCGATCTGGTTGCCATCGGCGTCGGTGGTACACACGAACCGGGCCGTCTGGTGGCGCTCAGACACCCGGACCCCGGAGCAGTCAACCCCGTGCGAGGTCAGCCAGTCACGGTAAGGGCCGAAATCCGGGCCGACCGCCCCGATCAGCAGCGGTCGCAGCCCTAGCACGCCGAGCCCGAAGGCGATGTTGGCCGCCACCCCGCCCCGCCGGATCTCCAGCCCGTCCACCAGGAACGACAGCGAGATCCGGTCGAGCTTCTCGGGGATGAGGTGCTCGGTGAAGCGCCCCGGGAACGTCATCAGGTGATCGGTGGCGATCGACCCCGTCACGCCGATCCGCATCAGGGCGCGCCCTGGGACGGGCGCCGGTCAGTGGAACGAGTCGCCGCAGGCGCAGGACCCGGTGGCGTTCGGGTTGTCGATCGTGAAGCCCTGCTTCTCGATCGTGTCCACGAAGTCGATCTTGGCGCCCATCAGGTAGGGGGCGCTCATCTTGTCCGTGACGACCTGCACGCCCTCGAAGTCGTTCACGAGGTCGCCCTCGATCTCGCGCTCGTCGAAGTAGAGCTGGTACCGCAGCCCGGAACACCCGCCCGGCTGCACGGCGATGCGCAGCCGCAGGTCGTCCCGGCCCTCCTGCGCGAGCAGGTTGCTCACCTTGGACGCAGCCGTAGAGGTAAGGATGACGCCCTGTGTGGTCGCCTCGCCCTGAACCGTCATGTGATAGCTCCCGCATTGGACTGCCGCCGCAGCGGCGCTGCTTGAACTCTCATCACAACCATACGATGCCCGGAGTCATTCCGGGGAATCGCCCCTGCGGGCCGGGATCACAGGCCGGGAGCCCCCCAGACCGGGAACCACCGGCCCAGGTCGGCCTCGATCTTCAGGTCTGCTCCGACCGCGCCCCGGACCTGCAGTTCCAGCGCGTTGTCCCGGCGCTCCCCGGACTGCGGGGCGAACGGGTAGAAGGTGCCGCGCTTGTACAGGTAGACGATCCCGAGCCGGCGCCCGTCCTCGCCCGCGAAGCTGACCAGGGTGCACAGCAGCTGGGGGCCGAAGCCGCCGTCGACCAGCGAGGAATTGACCGCGTGCAGGTCGGTGACCAGCCCCTCGACGTCGTCGGCGGAATGCTTGCAGACCAGCCAGGTGAAGCCGTAGGAGTCGGACGTCAGCTCGACCGGCGCCTTTCCCGAGCCCATGTCGAGCAGCTCACGGACGTCCTTCTCGATGTCGCTGAACGCGCGCCCCTCGGTCGCGCGGAAACAGACCGAGCCGGTCCCGGTCGGGACCAGGTTCATCGCGGCCTGCAGCGTGATCGCGGCCGTGGGGATGGCGAACAGCGAGTCCAGGTTGGGCTGCACCGGCTTGGTGCGGCCCAGCAGCGCGTCGAGGAACCCCACCCGCTACTTCCCCAGCTGCGCGGAGATCTCGGAGAGCTGGCGCAGCCGGCGCTCCAGCGACGGGTGGGTGGAGAACACGTTCGAGATGCTGCCCTTGGTCAGGGCCGGGGTGAAGTAGAACGCGTTCAGCGGCTCGGCGGCCCGGAGGTCCTTGGTGGGGATCCTGGCCATGTCGCCGGTCACCTTCTGCAGGGCGCTGGCCAGCGCGGAGGGCTGGCCGGTGAGGAGCGCCCCGGCCCGGTCGGCGGCCAGTTCCCGGTACCTCGACAGCAGCCGGATGAGCAGGAAGCTGACCACGTACACGACGATGCCGACGGCCATCATGGCCAGCATCACGATCGCGCCGCCGCCGTTGCTGTCGTTGCCGCCGCGGCCGCGGCCGCCGCCGCCGAACAGCTCCCCGTAGAACGCGAACCGCACCAGCAGGCCCGCGATGATGGCGAGGAAGGAGGCGACCGTCATGACCGCCACGTCCCGGTGCGCCACGTGCGACATCTCGTGCGCGATCACGCCTTCGAGCTCGTTGCGGTCCAGCCGGTCCAGCAGCCCGGTGGTCACGCAGACGACCGACTTCTTGCTGTTACGGCCGGTGGCGAACGCGTTCGGCATCGGGGACCGGGCGATCGCGACCTTCGGCTTGGGCATGTCGGCCAGCGCGCACAGGCGGTCGATGACGCCATGCAGCTCGGCAGCCCGCGGGCCGTCCTGCGGGCTCACCAGCTGCGCCCCCGCCGTGCTCAGGGCGATCTTGTCGGAGTAGAAGAACGATCCGATCCCCATCGCCAGGCCGATCACCACGGCCAGGAAGATGATTCCGCCGCTGGACACGTTGACCGCGGCCAGGATGTAGACAAGGGCCGTGATGAACGCCACGAACACGAGCCCGAGCATGAACATGGTCAGGCCCATCCGGGCGGTCAGTCCCCTGTCAGGCGCATAGCGGGTCTTCGCCATCGCGCCGCCTCCGTTCTCACTGTGCGGGCCCGGCTGCCGGAGCCGCCCCGCTCAGTCCTAGTATCGCCGAGCTGCGGTGTGAAAATTCCGGTTTGCGCTGGTACCTCGCAGCCCAGGAGGCGCCAGCGCTACCTGAATTCTCGGTCCGCAAGCTGAGCAAATCCTGAGGATCAGCTGTCAGCCGGGGATAAGGCCCTCGTTGCCGAGCATGTCCGTGACATCTTCCAGGTGCGCGTCCGCATACGGAAGTATCAGGTCCGAGGGCTCCAACGCATCGGCGGCGAGCGGCGTTCCCAGTGACCGGACCCGGTCGAGCAGCGCGGTCAGGGCCGACCGGAATTTCTCCTCCTGGCCCTCAGACACGGCCGCCTCGAGCTGGGCGTCGAGCGCGTTCAGTTCGCTGAGCGCGGAATCGGCCAGCTCCAGCTGGCCCTCGCCGAGGATCCGGACGATCACGCGCCATCACCGGCTTGCGGCTGGTCGGCCTGCTGACCCTGCTCGGCCTGCTGTGCCTGCGCCGCCGCGCCGTCCGGGGCCCCCTCGATCTCCTTGGCCGGGGCCTGCCCGAGCTCATGCTTCATCTGCTCCAGCTCGCGATCGACATCGTGGCCGCCGCGCATCTGGTCGAGCTCAGCCTGGATGTCGTCCCGCGGCGGGCCGGTGACGTCGTCCAGCGCCCCCGATGCCATCAGCTCGTCGATCGCGCCCGCCCGAGCCTGCATCTGCGCCGTCTTGTCCTGGGCGCGCTGCACGGCCATGCCGACATCGCCCATCTCCTCGGAGATGCCAGAGACGGCCTCGCCGATCCGGGTCTGGGCCTCGGCGGCGGTGTAGGTGGCCTTGATGGTCTCCTTCTGGGTGCGGAAGGCGTCCACCTTCGACTGCAGCCGCTGCGACGCCGCCGTCAGCTTCTCCTCGTCGGCCTGCAGCCCCTGGTACTGGGTCTGCAGGTCGGAGAGCTGGGTCTGCAGCGTGGCCTTGCGGGTCAGCGCGTCCCGGGCCAGGTCCTCGCGCCCGTTGCCGAGCGCCTGCCGCGCCTGCCCGTCGCGCTTGTCCATCTCCCGCTGGAGAGTGTTCATCTGCAGCTCGACGCGCTTGCGTGAGGTGGCCACGTCGGCGACCCCCCGGCGCACCTGCGTCAGCATCTCCAGCTGGCGCTGGTAGGAGTAGTCGAGGGTCTCGCGCGGATCTTCCATCCGGTCCAGGGCCTTGTTGGCCTTGGACTTGAAGAGCAGCGATACCCGCTTCATCACGCTCATGGGCGCGACCATCCCCTTCGTCGTGTGCACCTGCTGCCGCACCCGCGCCACGGCTGGCGCCGCCGCACCCGTGGCCAGGCAGCGGTCGGCCGCAGGCTGGTCCACTCAGCCTACGCGGTCTTGGGTCAATGAGTCATTACGACGGTCACGGTTAGTGCCCGGCCCCCGGCCGCAACGGCAGAGCCGCATCCGGGCAATGGCGGGGCCGGCGGCAGGTAAGCTGTCGGGCGTGTTCCGACGACGCGCCGCAGCCCAGGCACCGGAGGCAGATCAGGCTGCCGCTGGCTCGCCGGAGGACACGGCCGAGCCCGCCGGCCGCCCGTCGGTGACCGCAGGCAAGGGCAGGCCCACCCCGAAGCGCAGCGAGGCCGAGCGCCGCCGCCGGCCGTACGCCGCGCCAGCCAACCGCAAGGCAGCGAACCAGGAGTACCGGGGCCGGCAGCGGTCCGAGCGCTCCCGCCGGTACGCGGCGATGCAGCGGGGCGAGGAGTGGGCGATGCCCGCCAAGGACAGGGGGCCCGCCCGCGCGCTCGCCCGCGACTACGTGGACTCCAAGCGCCGGTTCAGCGAGTACTACATGTACGGCCTGATCGTCTTGATGATCCTGGTGTTCGTGCGGAACCCGCTGGTCCAGTCGCTGGTGCCCGGCGTCGTCGTCATCATCGTCCTGATCATGGTGGGCGAGGGCATCTTCCTCGGCCGCAAGGTGCGCGGCATGGTCACGGAGCGCTACCCGGGCGAGCCGACCCGGGGGCTGGCCATGTACTCGGCCATGCGGGCGATCCAGATCCGGCGGCTCCGGATGCCCAAGCCCCGGGTCAAGCCAGGGGACGCCATCTAGGCCTGGGCTGCTGGGCCCGTCAGGCCGCCGCCGGGCCGCGGAACACCCGCCGGTAGGCGCTCGGGCTGGTGCCGCGCCAGGCCCGGAAGTGGTGGCGCAGCACCATCGCGGTGCCGAAGCCGGTCTCGGTGGCGATGGCGTCGACCGTCTTATCGGTTTCCTCCAGCAGCTCCTGCGCCCGCAGGATCCGCTGCCCGGTCAGCCAGCGCTGCGGGGTGGTGCCGGTCTCGGCCGTGAACCGGCGCGCGAACGTCCGCGGTGACATGTGCGCCCTCGCGGCCAGCTGGGCCACCGTGAGCGGCCGGCCGAGGTTGGCCCGCACCCAGTCCATCAGGCCGCCCAGATCGCCGGCGCCCGCGGGCACGACCGGCTGCCTGATGTACTGGGCCTGGCCGCCGTCCCGGTGCGGCGGCACGATCATGCGGCGGGCGATGCCGTTCGCGACCCTGGCCCCCTGCTCCCGCCGCACCAGGTGCAGGCAGGCGTCGATGCCCGCCGCCGTACCGGCGCTGGTGATGACCGTCCCGTCCTCCACGTACAGGACGGCCGGGTCGACCAGGGCCGCCGGGTAGTACCGGGCCAGGTCGGCCGCCCGCTGCCAGTGGGTGGTGCATCGCCTGCGGTCCAGCAGGCCCGCCTCTCCCAGCACGAACGCGCCGGTGCACACGCTCAGCACCCAGGCCCCGCGCGCCACCGCCGCCCGCAGTTCCGCCAGCAGCCGCTCCGGCACCGGGCGGCCGCTGGCTTTCCCCCGCGGGCCGTTGAGCGCCGGTACCGCGATCAGGTCTGCCCCGGCCAGCCGGTCCAGCCCGAACGGGGCTTCTATGCTGAACCCGGCCCGTGACCGCAACCGGCCTGGCTCGCCGGCCACCACCCCGAACTCGTAGCTGGGTAGCCCGTCATCGGTCCGGTCCACGCCGAAGACCTCGCAGACCACTCCGAGCTCGAATACCTCGAAGTCGTCGAGCACCACGGCGGCAACGTTTCGCAGCATGAGACCAGTGTGCCAGCGCTCTGGCAGGATCTTAACGAAGGGTGTCGTTACTGCCACTAGGCTGCCTGGCCGGAGCCGGCCAGGCTGAAGGCATGAACCTCACACCGATCCTGCGCCGGCTCTGGCTGCGGGCCGGAGGCGTGGCGGCGGACGCTGCCTACGCACAGCGACTGGTCATGACCCGGCGGCTGGCGATGGACAGCTACTCACCCAACCCTGACGCGCTCCCCGGTACCTACCAGGAGTTCCTGGCCCGTACCTCGCACCCGCTGTGGCGTGAGCCCAGCGCGCGCAGGCGGCTGGCCGGCGCCTCCGTCCGCTGACGCCGCGCCGCCCGTTAGGGTCGCAAGATATGGAATACCGGCATCTGGGCCGCAGCGGCCTGAAGATCAGCGAGATCGCGTACGGCAACTGGATCACCCACGGATCACAGGTGGAAGAGGATGCCGCGCGGGCGTGCGTGGCGGCCGCCCTGGATGAGGGCATCACCACCTTCGACACCGCGGATGCCTATGCCGGCACCCGCGCCGAGGAGGTACTGGGCCGGGCGCTGCAGGGGGTCCGCCGCGAGTCGATCGAGATCTGCAGCAAGGTGTTCTGGCCGACCGGGCCGGGCCAGAACGACCGGGGGCTGTCCCGCAAGCACATCATGGAGTCGGCGCACGCCTCGCTGCGGCGGCTGCAGACCGACTACCTGGACCTGTACCAGGCGCACCGGTACGACGTCGAGACCCCGCCCGAGGAGACCCTGCGCGCGTTCGACGACCTGATCCGGCAGGGCAAGGTGCTCTACGCCGGGGTCTCGGAATGGCGGGCGGACCAGATCGCCGACGCGGTCAGGATCGCGGGCGAGCTCGGGCTCGACCGGATCGTCAGCAACCAGCCGCAGTACAACATGCTGTGGCGGGTGATCGAGGCCGAGGTGCTGCCGCTGTGCGAGAAGGAAGGCATCGGCCAGATCGTGTTCTCCCCGATCGGGCAGGGGGTCCTGACCGGCAAGTACGCCCCCGGGGCGGCGCCGCCCGCCGGGTCCCGCGCCGCCGACCCGGCCGGCTCCGGCTTCATCGCGCGGATGCTCGACGACGAGGTGCTGGCGCGGGTGGAACGGCTGCGGCCGGTCGCGGCCGAGGCCGGGCTCACCCTTGCCCAGCTCGCGGTGGCCTGGGTGCTCCAGCACCCGGGCGTGTCGGCCGCGATCATCGGCGCCACCCGCCCCGAGCAGGTACGGGAGAACGTGAAGGCGTCCGGGGTGCGGCTCGCTCCGGAGCTGATGGCCAGGATCGACGAGATCCTCGGGCCGCGGATCGAGCGGGACCCGGCCCGCACGGTCAGCCCGGCGCAGCGGCCGTGACGGGCCGGATCCGGTAGCCGCCGGCCGCGGCTGGGGCCCGTCCGGGCGGGCCCCAGCCGTCCGGGCGCCTGGCCGGCCTGGGCGCTGCTAGTCGGCGGGGTGCAGGCTCATGGGGCCGTACTCGACCCGGTCGTCTTCGGCCAGGGTGACCTGATCCACGCCAGCGGCCAGCAGGTCGCGCCAGTTCTCGCCGAGCCAGCTTTCCGCGTCGCCCTGGCTGGTGAAGGTCTCGGCCGGCACCGCATCGGTGACCACCGGCGTCCCGTCGCTCTTCGCCAGCTGCCAGCTCCAGGTCATCCGCAGCCTTCTCTCGCGTGATCCTGCTCCCGCCTGGTCCTGCCGCGACACACCCTAATCGCCCGGCGCCGCCATTCCCGGCGGCCCGCTGATGATCGGTGCGGTGCGGCTCCCGCGCGGCGGCATTCCCGCTCATCAGGATGCGGCCGGCCGTAATGTCCGGCGAGCAGGGATTCGCAGGGGAACGCCTCGAGCCTTGTCCGCAGAACTGTTAAATTCTTGTCCGCGAGCCTGTGCCCGGCGGGGCGCTGCCCTGTCCCGACCTGACTGGCTGCCGGCCGAGTGATGCGTAGGTGGTGGACGGCATGACGCGGATAGTCGTCGTTGGCGACCTGATGACGGATACGGTCGCCCGGGCGGCTCTGCCGCTGGCGAAAGCGAGCGACACCCCGGCCACCGTGACCATGCACGGCGGCGGATCGGGGGCGAACGTCTCCGCCTGGCTGGCGGTGGACGGCGCGGAGGTGGCGTTCGTGGGCCGCCGTGGCGCCGACATCGCCGGGCGGAACCGGGACATGGAGCTGATGGGCTACGGGGTGGACGCCCGGCTGGTGATGGACCCGGAGCGGCCGACCGGCACCTGCGTGGTGATGGTGACCCACAAGGGTGATCAGACGATGCTGTCGGACCCGGGCGCGAACGGCGCGCTGTCGGCCGATGACCTGCCCGCCGACCTGTTCGGGCCCGGCACTCACCTGCACGTGTCCGGGTACACGCTGCTGCGGGAGGGGTCGCGGGAGGCGGGGCAGGCCGCGTTCGACTACGCCCGCCGGGCCGGGATGACGATCTCGGTGGACGGCGCTTCGGCCGGCCCGCTGGAGCGGCTGGGCGCCGAGCCGTTCCTGGAGCTGACCAACGGCGCCACGCTGCTGCTGGTGAACCACGACCAGGCCAAGGTCATCACTGGCCGCGACGACGCCGCGCAGGCCGCGCGGGTGCTGACCGCCTGGTACCCGGAGGTGGTCGTGAAGCTGGGCGCCGACGGGGCGCTGCACGCCGACGGCCGGTCCGAGCCGGTCCGGGTGCCCGCCGAGCCGGTCGAGGAGTTCGTGGACGGCACCGGCGCCGGGGACGCGTTCTGCGCCGGCTTCCTGGTCCCCTGGCTGGACCACAAGCCCCCGGCCGAGGCCCTCGCCAGCGGCTGCCGGCTCGCCGCCCGGGCCCGCGGCCAGGCCGGCGCGCGCCCCGCGCTCTGATCCCGCTACCGGTGGCAGCGCGGCGGCTGGCCGGCCCGGCCCGCGGCCGGTGGCGAGCGGTGAGGTGATGGGAGCCGACGGCGGGCAGGACGCCGGTGAGCCCGTACGGGACTACCTGGCCGGGCTGTTCTCGCTGACCGGCCGCACGGCACTGATCACGGGCGGCAGCTCCGGCATCGGCAAGGCGATGGCGGGCAGCCTGGCCCGGGCCGGAGCCCGGGTGGTCATCCTCGCCCGCGGCCAGGACGCGCTGGCCGCCACCGTCGCTGACCTGCGGCGGGCAGGCTGCGAGGCCGACTGGGTCAGCGCCGACCTCGCCGACCGGGCGGCGGTCGAGCGGGCCGCCGACGCGGCCGCCGGGCCGTTCGGGGAGCCGGACATCCTGGTCAGCGCGGCCGGGCTGAACGACCGCCCGCCCCTGCCCGAGCTGGCCCCGGACACCTGGGACCGGCTGCTGGGGGTCAACCTGACCGCGCCGTTCCTGCTCGGCCAGCGGTTCGGGCCGCCGATGGCCGAACGCGGCTGGGGCCGGATCATCAACGTGATCTCCCAGCAGGCATTCCGGGCGTTCGGCAACAGCGGCGGCTACGGGGCGTCCAAGGCCGGCCTGGTCGCGCTCACCCGGTCGCAGTCGGAGGCGTGGGCGCGCCACGGCGTGTGCTGCAACGCGGTGGCGCCGGGCTTCGTGCTCACCCCGCTGACCGCCGAGGTGGCCGCCGACCCGGCCCGCGTCTCCGCTCTCGCCGGCCGGACCATGATCGGGCGCAACGGCTTGCCGGAGGACTTCGCCGGCGCCGCCGTGTTCCTGGCCAGCCGGGCCAGCGACTACGTCACCGGCCAGACCCTGTTCGTGGACGGCGGCTTCGCCGCCAGCTGACGCCGCCCCGGCCGTCCCTGGCAGCCGGTCCGGGTGCGCCGGCGCCGGCGCCGCGTGCAGAATAGTTAAGCAATCACTTGACTAATACCCGGCCCCGAACCTACAGTTAAGAACATGCTTAACCATGACGCGCCGACGGACCTCGTGTTCCATGCGCTCGCGGATCCCAGCCGGCGGGCCATGGTCGAGCGGCTGGCGACCGGGCCGGCCTCCGTCAGTGACCTGGCGCGGCCGCTGCCGATGTCGCTGCCAGCGGTGGTCCAGCACCTGCAGGTGCTGGAGGCGAGCGGGCTGGTCCGGTCGGAGAAGGCCGGCCGGGTCCGCACCTGCCACCTGGAGCCCGCCGGGCTGCGGATGGCCGAGGACTGGCTCCGGCGGCAGCGCACCGCTTGGGAAGAGAAGCTCGACCGGCTCGGCGACTACCTCGCCGGACAGGCCGGTCCCGCCCACCAGGAGGAATCCGGATGACCGGCCACTCAGTCCTGCATGCCACGTTCACCCTGGAACGCACCTATCCCGCCGAGCCGGCCCGGGTGTTCGCCGCCTGGGCCGACCCGGCCGCCAAGGCCCGCTGGTTCGCTGGCGAGGCCGTTGCGCACGAGCTCGACTTCCGCGCGGGCGGACGCGAGCGGGTGCACCGGCCCGCCCGCGACAGCACCCCGGCGCTCAGGTTCGAATCGGTGTACCACGACATCACCGGCGGCGAGCGGATCGTCTACGCGTCCACCCTGTCGGCTGGTGACCAGCTCGCGACCGCCTCGCTGACCACGGTGGAGTTCAGCCCCGAGGGGGGCGGCACCCGGCTGGTGCTCACCGAGCAGGGGGCTTACCTCGACGGCCTGGAACAGCCCGGCTGGCGCGAGCAGGGCACCAGCGACCAGCTCGCCGCGCTCGCCGCGGAACTCACCGCCTGACAACCGGCCGCCCCCGGAAGGAGCCGTGATGAACCAGCCCCGCCGCCCTGGCACGACCGAAGAAGCCCGGATCCGGGCACTCATCGAGCATCGGGTCCCCGCCCTCGCCGCCAAGGACGCGGCCGCCCTCACCCGGCCGGACGCGCCCGGGCTGGTCCTGTTCGATCTGGTCGGCCCGCTGCGCTGGCGCGGCGGCCCGGCTCACGCGCAGCGCGTGGCCGACTGGCTGGGCAGCTACCAGGGCCCGATCGGCTACCAGATCCGGGACCTGGAGGTCGCGGTCGGCGGCGACCTCGCCTGGTGCCACTACCTGTACCGGGTCAGCGGCACCATGATCGACGGCACCCAGGTCGGCATGTGGGCCCGCGCCACCGTATGCCTGCGCCGGACCGGGGCTGCCGACACCGGAGACGACGACACCGGCGATGACTGGGCCATCGTCCACGAGCACTCGTCGGTGCCGATGGACGCTGCCACCGGAGCCGCCGCGCTCGACCTCCAGCCGTAGCAGTCCCTGGCTTGTCGGTGCGTGGAATCGTCCGGGCCAGGCGGCACAATGGCGGACATGGCACGACGCACCACCGCACCCCCGCCGCCCGAGGACTTCGAGGAGAACATCACCGACGTCGACGTCGCTGATGAGATGCGCGGCAGTTACCTCGAGTACGCGTACTCCACTATCTACCAGCGCGCCCTGCCGGACGCCCGGGACGGGCTCAAGCCGGTGCAGCGCCGGATCCTCTACCAGATGAACGAGATGGGCCTGCGCCCCGACCGGGGTCACGTCAAGTGCGCCCGGGTGGTCGGCGAGGTCATGGGGCGGCTGCACCCGCACGGCGACAGCGCCATCTACGACGCGCTGGTGCGGCTGGCCCAGCCGTGGGCGATGCGGCTGCCGCTGGTGGACGGGCACGGCAACTTCGGCTCGCTCGGCGGCGACGACGCCCC
>DASQSC010000320.1:0-2485 GCA_035642555.1 Streptosporangiaceae bacterium
GGCCGCTGGCGCCCAGCCGCTCTCATGGACCCCGTACACGGGCACGCCGAGCCGGCCCAGGCTGCGGATCGCCCCCAGCCCGCCGTGGTGCATGACGTTCGGATCGAACTTCAGCACCACCGCGGGCATGCTCACGCCGGCGCCGGAAACCTCGCGGCCGGCCGGCGCTCTGCGCGCTGCGCGCAGTACACCCACTGAATCCCCCCCGGGACTGCCCCCGTCCGGGCAGCAAGACGGCCCGGAAACCGGGCTGGCGGAGGCAGTTTGCCAAGGGGAGTGCGTACAAACATCGGCCATACGAGTGAGCGATGTTACGTAGAGCGGTGTAGTCCAGACACCGGTTGATGGCGTCGGGGTCCCCTGCCCCCAGGCGGATCCCGGGTGACTGGAGTGGCTGCTGAGACGCAGTCAGGCAACCTCAGTCGAATGAGGTACCTGAAACCACCCCTTGACCCGAGTTGCCTGGCGACGCTGCGCAATAGCGTGCCAGCTAACAGTCAGAGGTCAATAGCAGGGACGAGGAAACGCATTCTGCACCAGTTCTGCCCATCGCGGTAGCAGGACTGCAGATGGCGGAGCGCAGCCGGGTCAATCCGGAGCAGCCACTCCCAGCCGGCCGGCGCACTGCCACACGGGGGGATTCGAGTGACAGAGCCTCAGCTTTCGCTTGCCGTCAACGGCCGCGAATACCAGCTACAGAGCCGGCTCGTGCCGTTCGAGCTGCCAGGGCGGCAGCGCGGCACCGGCGGTAACGGCGGTAACGGGCACCGCGCCGTGTGCCCGCAGGCGGTTGCCGTGGTCGGGCTCGGCTACGTGGGCCTGCCCACGGCGCTCGGGCTGCACGGCCGGTGGCAGCGGATCATCGGGATCGACATCAGCGGCGAGCGGCTGGCGGCGATCGCGGCCCGCCGGGCCGACCTGGCCGACGTGGACCGGCCCCGGCTGGCCGCGGCGCTGGCGGACGGCTCACTCGAGCTGACCAGCGAGCCGGCGGCCGCCGCCGCGGCGGACACCGTCATCATCTGCGTGCCCACGCCGGTGGATGACGCCCGGGAGCCGGACCTGACGGCGCTGCGGGGCGCCTGCGAGTCGGTGGTGCGGTACGCCCGGCCGGGCCAGACCATCATCCTGACCTCCACCACCTATGTGGGGACCACCAACGACCTGCTCACCGAGCCGCTGCGGGCCCGGGGGCTGCGGGCGGGCCAGGACGTGTTCGTGGCCTTCAGCCCGGAGCGGATCGATCCCGGCAACCCCGATCACGTGCAGCGGGAGACCCCGCGCGTGGTGGGCGGGGTCACCCCCGGCTGCGCTACCCGGGCGGCGCGGGTGATCGCCACCGTGACCGACCACGTCTACCTGGTGAGCTCCCCGGGCGCGGCCGAGGCGACCAAGCTGTACGAGAACGTGTTCCGCGCCGTCTCGCTGGCGCTCGCCAACGAGTTCGCCGACGCCTGCGGTGTGCTGGGGCTGGACCCGATCGAGGTCACGCTGGCCGCGGGCACGAAGCCGTACGGGTTCCTGGGCGCCTTTCCCGGTCCCGGCGTCGGCGGTCACTGCATCCCGTGCGATCCGCACTACCTGCTGTGGCAGCTCGGCGGCCAGGGCCGTCCCGCGCCCCTGATCGAGCAGGCGATGCGTTCCATCGACCGCCGCCCGGAACGAGTCGCCGAGCGGGCGGGCGAGGTGCTCGCGGCCGGCGGGCGGCCCGGGCTGGCGGGCGCGAGGGTGATGGTCGTCGGGGCCGCCTACAAGGCGGGCGTCAAGGACCTGCGGGAGTCGCCGGCGTTGTCACTGATGGCGAGCCTGGCCAGCCAGGGCGCCGAGGTGGCCTACTACGACCCGCTGGTCCCGCGGCTCACCCTGCCGGACGGGCAGACGCTCACCAGCGTGACCGCGCCCAGCGGCGATGATCATGACATTGCAGTAATCCACACGCTACATCCTGGCGTCAACTACGCGTGGCTGGCCGACTTCCCGAGCGTGCTGGATGCCACCTATCAGCTGGACAGCCTGCCGAACCACACGGTCGTCTGAGGTAGCCGGCGATGATCAGCGGTCTGGCAGAAGCCATCGACGTCACCACACCCGCGGTGGTGCTGAAGTTCGACCAGAACGTCATGCACCACGGCGGCCTGGGTGCCATCCGCAGCCTCGGCCGGCTCGGCGTACCCGTCTACGGCGTGCACGAGGGCCCGCTCGCGCCCGCCGCCGCCTCGGTGTACCTGCGGGGCCGATGCTTCTGGCAGCCGCGGGCCGACGATATCGAACGGACCACTGCCGGGCTGCTGTCGCTGGCCGAGCGGATCGGCCGCTCCGCGGTGCTGATCCCGACCGACGACGCCGGGTCGATCTTCCTGGCCGAGCACGGTGCCCCGCTGCGGGAGGCGTTCCGGTTCCCGGCGCCGCCGCCCGGCCTGCCGCGCCAGCTGGCCGGCAAGTTCTCGCTGCACGAGCTGTGCCGCCGGTACGGGGTGCCGAGCCC
>DASQSC010000321.1:0-6968 GCA_035642555.1 Streptosporangiaceae bacterium
CCAGCTGACCAAGCGGCCGATCGAGTACTTCCGGATGATGTACGCCGACACGGCCATGTTCGGCGCCGCTCACGCGCTGCGCTGCGTGATCGACTTCTACGGGACCGATCACGTGCTGTTCGGCTCCGACAGCCCGTTCGATCCAGAGAAGGGGCCCGGCTACATTCGGGCGACCATCCGCAACCTGCAGGAGATCGGGCTGACCGAGGCCGAGCAGGACGCGATCTTCCGGGGGAACGCCTGCCGGCTGCTGGGCCTGGCCTACTGAACGGCCTGGCTTACTGAACGGCAAGGCCCGCCCTGCTCCGGGCGCGCCGGTGGCGCGGCTGATAACGGGCCCGGCAGGCCACCACCGCCGCCGAGCCCGCGGCGAGCGCGAGCAGCAGGGCGGCGGCGGCGTAGCCGCGGGCCGAGCCGGCCGGGGTGACCGGCTCCGGCCCCGCCCCGGTGGTGTAGGCCAGGCCGGCCAGCGCCAGCCCGAACGAGGTGCCGAGGCCGCGGGTCATGTTCACCAGGCCGCTGGCCATTCCCGCCTGGCCGGCCGGGGCAGCGTGCATGATCGCGGCGTTGTTGGCCGGAAGGAACGCGCCCAGCCCGATCCCGGCGGCCGCCAGCGCGGCCAGGAACAGGCCGGAGTGGCCGCGGGCGAGAGTGCTGGCGGTGAGCATGACCGCGACGGCGGCCATGCCGCCGACCCGCAGCGGCCGGCTTCCCGCCCGGTCGGCCAGCCGGCCGGCGAGCGGCGTGGTGAGCCCCAGGCCGAGCGGCACCACCAGCAGCTGCAGGCCCGCCCTGGCGGGCGGGGCGCGCCCGGCGATCTCCAGGTAGAACGGCACCACGGTGAGGGTGCCGAACAGGACGAGGTACGCCAGCAGCCCGGTGACCAGGCCCGCCCGCACCGGCGCGCGGCGCAGCAGCCCGGGGTCGATCATCGGGGCGGCTGCGGCTCGCTCGCGGCCGGCGAAGCCGGCCAGCAGCAGCACCGATACCGCCAGGCTGGCCAGGACCGGCACCGAGCCCCAGCCATGCCCCTGTCCCCAGGCCAGCGCCAGTAAGAGCGCGCACACCCCCGGCAGGAACAGGCCAAGCCCCGGCCAGTCGAACGGGCGGCGCGGGGCAAGGTCGCGGCTGCGCGGGATGACGAGCCAGGACAGGGCGGCACCGGCGACCCCCAGCGGCACGTTCACCAGGAAGACCAGCCGCCAGCCGCCGAGACTGATCAGCATGCCGCCAACGGCGGGGCCGAGCGCGAGGCCGAGCGCCTGCGCCGCGCCCTGGACCCCGATGGCCCGCCCCAGCCGCCTGGCCGGGACCGCACCGGCGATGATCGCCACGCTGTTGGCCTGGAGCATGGCAGCGCCGGCGCCCTGGCAGACCCGCGCCCCGAGCAGCGCTGGCAGGCTGGGGGCAACGCCGCACATCGCCGACCCGACGATGAAGACCACGAAGCCGTAGCTGTAGAGGAGCTTGCGGCCCGCCATGTCGGCGAAGCGCCCGATCGGCGCCAGCAGCCCGGTGAGCACCAGCAGGTACGCCTGGCCGGCCCACTGGACCTCGGCCAGCGGGGCGCTGAACGCGTGCCGCAGGGCCGGGAACGCCAGCGTGACGATGCTCGCATCCAGCTGCCCCATCAGCCCGCCCACGCACACCGTGGCGACGACCAGCCACGGCGCCCTCGGCGAGTCGCGAATCCAGGCCGGCGGCTGCTGCTCGGCCAGCAGCCGCGCGCCGGGCAGCCGTAATCTCGTGGTCACTGATTCCGCCCCTGACCGATCGGAAAAGCAGGTTGCTCCGCTGCAACTACTCTACGTTAAATTCCCAGGTCAGGGCGCTACTTCGAGCGGTCGGTAACGGCCGGCCGCGGCCGGGGGCGGCGTCAGCCGTGCTGGTCGCGGATCTGGCGCTTGATCCGGGCCAGCATGGCCGCCATTCCGCGCAGCCGCAGCGGGCTGACCAGCCCGGTCAGCCCCAGCTGGCTGCTGAACTCGCCCGGGGTCGCCAGAATGTCGTCCGCGGGCAGGCCATCCAGGCCCGCCTGCAGGATGCCGGCGAAGCCGCGGGTGGTCGGCGCCTCCGGCGGCGCGTCGAAGAACAGGTGCGCGGTCCCGTCCGCTGCCACCTCGACGGCCAGGAACAGCGGCGACTGGCACTCCGGCACCGGCTCCAGCCGGTCGCGGTGCTCCGCGTAGCGGGCCGGCAGCGGCGGCAGGCCGGCGGAGAACTCCAGCAGCAGGGCCAGCCGGTCCTGCTCGCCGACGGCGGTGAAGTCGTCGATGATCTCCTGCAACCGCGGGCCGAGCGTGGTCGAGGTCATGGCTGTTCGCCCTGGGTGATGGGGACGCCGACGCTGTTGCCCCACTCGGTCCAGGAGCCGTCGTAGTTGCGCACCCGCGGGTAGCCGAGCAGGTAGTGGAGGACGAACCAGGTGTGGCTGGACCGCTCCCCGATCCGGCAGTACACGACCACGTCGTCGTCCGGCTGCAGTTCCGCCTCGCCCTGATAGATGCCGGTCAGCTCCGAGCGGGGCCGGAAGGTGGCGTCCTCGGCGGCCGCACGTGACCACGGGACGTTCCTGGCGCCGGGAATGTGCCCGCCCCGCACCGCGCCCTCCTGCGGGTAGTCGGGCATGTGCAGCAGCTCACCGGTGTACTCGCCCGGCGACCGCACGTCGATCAGCGGCTTGCCCAGATGCGAGCGGACCTGGTCGCGGAAGGCCCGGAGCTGGCTGTCGTCCCGGTCCACCACCGGGTAGTCGGTGCCGGGCCGCTGCGGCGGGTCGGTGGTGAGCGGCCGGCCCTCGGCGCTCCACTTGGCGCGACCGCCGTCCAGGAGCCGCACGTCCGGGTGGCCGAACAGCGTGCAGACCCACAGCGCGTAGGCGGCCCACCAGTTGTTCCGATCGCCGTAGAGCACCAGCGTGGTGTCCCGGCTGATGCCCTTCTCCGACATCAGCCGCGCGAACCCGGCGCCGTCCACGTAGTCGCGGGTGACCGGGTCGTTGAGCTCGGTGTGCCAGTCCAGCTTCACCGCGCCGGGGATATGGCCAGTGTCATACAGCAGCACGTCCTCGTCGGACTCGGCCACCACCAGCCCCGGGTCATCCAGGTGCTCGGCCAGCCAGCCGGTACTGACCAGCTTCTCCGGGCGGGCGTAGTCCTGGAATCGCGGCGCGGGATCGTACGGAAGCGCCATCTTCGCTCACCTCCGGTCGCGTCTACGGCACCGTCCCCCTCTCTGGCCAACACTGCCAGCCCGGCTGTCCTTCCCGCTGGCCGGGGCCGGAACCGGTAGGAGATGATGAACGCCCGACCGCCGGACGAGGGAGTTCCATGATCTTCATTGCCGCCAAGTTCCGGATCCTGCCCGAGCACGCCGACCGGTGGCCCGAGATCGCGGGGCCGTTCACCGCGGCGACCCGCGCTGAGCCGGGGTGCCGGTGGTTCGACTGGTCCCGGAGCCTGGCGGACCCGGCGGAGTACGTACTGGTGGAGGCCTTCCGCGACGACGCCGCCGGGGCAGCTCACGTGCAGTCCGCGCATTTCCGGGCCGCCCAGCAGGAGCTACCGCCGTACCTGGCGGAGACGCCGCGGATCATCAGCGTCAGCGTCCCGCAGGACGACTGGTCCGAGCTCGGCGAGATGGCCGTGACCCGGCCCGGCTGAACCCCGGGCCGGCCCCCGATATTCGCAAAGTGGTCATATCGCTGCGCCGTCGGTAGGGTGGGCCACTAAGTCGCGCGGCCTGAGATGCAAGGGGGGCCGCGACACTGGCCGGGGGGCCAGACGGGGGGAATAGTCATGACGCAGTTGGCGACTGCCGGGATCAGGGAACTTCGCGCGGTGTCGGAAGGGCCGGTGATGGCGCCCGGCGATGCCGGCTTCGACGAGGGACGCCGGGTATGGAACGCCGGGATAGACCGGACACCGTCCGTGATCGCCCGTTGCGCGTCAGCGGCCGATGTGGCGGCGGCCCTCGGCTTCGCGCGCAAGCACGGGCTTGAGGTGTCCGTGCGCGGGGGCGCGCATAACCCGGCCGGCACTGCCGTCTGCGATGACGGCCTGATGGTCGACCTGAGCCTGCTGAACCAGGTCACGGTTGACCCGGCGGCCCGGCGGGCCCGGGCCGGCGGCGGTGCGCTGCTGGGCGACCTGGATGCGGCCACGCAGCGGCACGGGCTGGCCGTGCCCGCCGGATTGATCAGCCATACCGGCGTGGGCGGGCTGACGCTGGGCGGCGGCATGGGCTGGCTGACCCGCAAGTACGGGCTGACCATCGACAACCTGACCGCCGCCGAGGTCGTCACGGCCGACGGGCGGGTGCTGCGGGCATCAGAAACCGAGCATCCCGACCTGTTCTGGGCCATCCGCGGCGGCGGCGGCAACTTCGGCGTCGTCACGTCGTTCGAGTTCCGGCTGCACGAGGTCGACCCGATGGTGCAGTTCGGGATGTTCTTCTGGGGCCTGGACCAGGGCGCGGAGGCGCTGCGGCTGGCGCGCGAGATCACCGCGGCGATGCCGCCGGACATCAACGCCGTAGCCGGCGCGGTCAACGCGCCGCCGGCCCCGTTCGTCCCGGAGCAGCACCACTTCCAGCCCGGCTACGCCATGCTGCTCACCGGGTTCGGGCCGGGGCCGGAGCACGCTGAGCTGGCCGCCCGGATCAGGGCGAGCCTGCCGCCGTTGTTCGAGCTGGTCACCCCACTGCCCTACGTCGAGCTGCAGAAGCTGCTCGACGAAGCCAATGCCTGGGGGAATTACGGCTATGAGAAGGGCACCTACCTCCAGGACCTGTCGGATCCGGTGATCGAGGTCGTCACCAGCCAGGTCCCGCGCAAGAACTCGCCGATGTCGGTGATGCTGTTCTACCGGCTCGACGGCGCCTACTGCCGCCCCGGCGACGACGACACCGCGTTCAGCGGCGGGCGGACGCCGCGGTACGGCACGTTCATCATCGGTCTCGCGCCCGACCCCGGCCTGGCGGCCGCCGATCGCGCCTGGGCGCGTGAGGTCTGGGAGGCGCTGCGCCCGCACGCCATCGGCAGCGGCGACGGCTACATCAACGGCGTGGCCGACTTCTCCGAGGACCGGATCCGTCACAGCTACGGCGCGGCCAAGTACGACCGGCTGGCCGCCATCAAGGCTCAGTACGATCCGGGCAACATGTTCCGCAACAACGCCAACATCAAGCCCGCCGCGCCCGGTTAAGGGGCGCCGGCCGCTGTCCTGATGCGCACGCCGTACGGGCGGCGGCGATTCTACGGGGGCCTGGCCCGGCTCATCGCCGAACGCGGCTATCACGTGGTGTGCCAGAGCATCCGCGGCACCTTCGGCTCCGGCGGGGTCATCGACGTCGACGCGGAGGCCGCGGACGGCCGGGCCACGGCCGACTGGATGGTGGCCCAGCCGTGGTCCAACGGCGAGATGGGCGGCTACGGGGCCAGCTACCTGAGCCTCACGCAGTGGGCGCTCGCCGCAACCCGGCCGCCGCAGCTGAAGGCCATGGCGATCGAGGTCATGGCCGCGCAGCGGCACGGCCCCTACTATCCGGGCGGCGCGTTCTCGCTGGACCGGGCGCTGACATGGACCTACCTGGTCAGCAACCAGGAGCGGTCGCGGCTGGCGGGAATGCGGGCGGGACAGGCGCTCCGCCCGGCCTTCCGCCACCTGCCCCTGGGCACCGCCGACGTGGCCGCCGTCGGGCACCAGGTCCCCTTCTACCGGGCCTGGCTGGAGCACGATGCGGCCGGCGACCCGTACTGGGCACCGGCCTGCGGGACGCGCTGGCCCTGTTCGACGAGCACCTGCGCCACCAGCCGCCCGCACCGGCGCCGCCGGTGCAGGTCCAGGTCATGGGCGGCGGCGGCTGGCGCTCCCCGGAGCAGTGGCCGCCGCCGGCCAGTGAGCAGCGCTGGCACCTGCACCCGGGCGGCGTGCTCGCCCCGGAGCCGCCGCCGGCATCCGGGCCCGATCGCTACCGCTACGACCCGGCCGACCCGACGCCCGCCGTGGGCGGATCGAGCCTGAGCACGAACTCGGGACCGAAGGACAACCGGGCGCTCGAACGCCGGCCCGACGTCCTGGCCTACACCAGCGCGCCGCTCGCCGCCGGCCTGGAGATCACCGGTCCGGTCGCCGCCGACCTGCACGTGAGCTCAAGCAACGGGCACACCGACTTCTTCGCCCGGCTCTGTGACGTCCACCCGCGCGGCCGCTCGGTGAACGTCACCGACGGGATGCTGCGGCTGGTGCCCGGCGACCCGGGGCACATCCGGGTAGAACTGTGGCCCACCGCGCACCTGTTCCGCGCCGGGCACCGGATCCGGCTGCAGGTGTCCAGCGGCGCCCACCCGCGGTACGCGCGCAACCTCGGCACCGGGGAGCCGCTGGCCACCGGCACCGCCATGCAGCCTGCCGAGCAGGTCGTTTACCACGATCCGCAGCGCCCGTCGGCGGTGCTGCTGCCGGTGCAGGTCACAGCCGGCAGTCCAGCGGCCCGGTCTCCCGGGCACGCAGCAGCAGGTCGGTGAGCTGGCGCTTGCGCGCGGCGCCCCGGCGCAGCGCGTCGACCCGGGCGAACCGGGCCAGCTGCGCGGCCGGGGGCCGGGGAGCGCCGGTCAGCTCGTACCCCAGCGACCGCAGCCGCCCGCCCATCACCGCCTCGCACAGCGCGGCTTCCCAGGGCTCCAGCCGCTCCCGCCAGGAGCCGGACCTGGCGGCCGTGACCCGCTGCTGCGTGGCCGCGTGCCACACCTGGCGCTCGGGCAGGGTGGCGGCGGCAACCTTGTGCGGCTCGGTCATGGCCGGGTCGTAGTCCTCTCCCAGGAACTGGCACAGCGCGGTCAGCTGCGGCACCGGGCTGGCGGCCAGTTCCTCGTAGCGCAGCTCGAAGCAGGTGCCGGGCGGCAGCCGCCGGGCGGCCCGGCGGCCGCTGTCGACCGCCTCGTTCCAGGTGGAGATGGCGGCGTAGAT
>DASQSC010000322.1:0-3207 GCA_035642555.1 Streptosporangiaceae bacterium
GGAGGAGTTCACCAGCCGGTCCTCCCAGGCAAGCGCGTGCAGCGAGCCGAGCACCCAGTCGAATGAGCCGGCCCGGATGACCGCCCCGGCCGAGCCAGCGAACAGATGCGGCTCCCCCGCCTCCACCCCGGACAGGATCCGCAGCGACCGGAACCGGTCCCGGCACTCCGCCAGGCTGGCCTGGTAGCCGGGCAGGTCCAGCGGCCGGATCGCGTCCCACCAGCCCGGCTTGATGCCGGTGGCCCCGACCGGGTCCCCCGGCCCCCAGTCGGAGAAGTCCAGGTGCTCGGTGAAGGCGACCGCCGGGACGCCGGCTTCGGCCGCCCGCTGGCAGGCCGCGATCATCGAGGTGCGGCCGAACGTGTCGTAGGACCACTCCGAGTGGACGTGATGGTCAGCGGGCAGCATCCTCGCGAGTATGCCAGCACCGGCTGACCGGCCCGGTCAGGGCGTGAGCGCCTGGTAGACGAGCTGGCGTAGCTGCGGGCGGATCGGGTGGGCGCGGGAGGGAAGCAGCTGGGTGAAGAAGGAGACGGTCAGCTCCTCAGCCTGGTCGATCCAGAACGCGGTGCTCGCTGCCCCGCCCCAGGACAGCTCGCCCTCGGAGCAGATCACCTTGCCCGGCACCGGGTCGATGACAACGGCGAAGCCGAGCCCGAAGCCCACTCCCCGGAACGGGGATTCGGCGTAGAGGGGCCGGCCGAACGTCTCCAGGTCGAGGCCGCCGGGGAGGTGATTGCGGGCCATGTAGGCGACCGTGCGGGGGCTGAGCAGCCGGACCCCGCCCAGCTCTCCGGCCGGGCTGTCCGGAGAGGACAGCAGCAGCTGCAGGAAGCGGTGGTAGTCGGCCGCGGTGCTGACCAGGCCGCCGCCCCCGCTGAACAGGGACGGCTGGGTGCGGGCGGCGGCTCCCAGCGAGTCCAGCCTGGCCGCCGTGCCGTCGCGGCCCGGCGTGTACAGGGCGGCGAGCCGCCCGGCGTCCCCGTCTCCGACGTGGAAGGTCGTGCTGGTCATGCCGAGCGGTCCGAGGATCCGGGTGCGGAAGAAGTCGTCGAGGCTGAGCCCCGACACCACCTCGACGACCCGGCCGAGCACGTCCGTGGCCACCGAATAGTTCCACTCCGCCCCCGGCTGGAACAGCAGCGGGAAGCCCGCATAGGCGTCGCACGCCGCCGCCAGGGTGGTCCCCGCAGGCCACGCCCATTCGAACCCGGCCTCCCGGTACAGGGCGTCCACCGGGTGCGTCCGGTGGAACCCGTAGGTGAGGCCGGCCGTGTGGGTCAGCAGGTGCCAGATCCGCACCGGCTCCGCGGCCGGGACCGTCACCTGCCGCACGTCCGACCCGCCGGTGTACACGCGGACGCCGGCGAACGACGGGATGAACCTGCTCACCGGGTCGGTCAGCTCGAACCGGCCCTCTTCCCACAGCATCATCGCGGCGACCGAGGTGACCGGCTTGGTCATCGAGTAGATCCGCCACAGCGAGTCCGGCTCCACCGGCAGGCCGGCCTCCAGGTCGCGCGACCCGTACCAGGAGGCGTGCGCCAGCCGGCCGCGCCTGCTCACGGTCACCAGCCAGCCTGGCAGCCGGCCGTCGTCGACGTAGCGGGCGAAATGCCGGTCGATCCGCCGCAGCCGGTCCGGGTCCAGGCCGGCCTCGGCCGCCTCCACCTCGGGCTTGAGCTCGTTCATCGCGCTACCACCTGGTTCAGTCCGGAGCGACTGGGTTGTTCCAGCGGACCTCGCTGAACCGCGCGAAGTCGCTGTCGTTCGAGCACACATCGAGCCCGTGCTCGATGGCGAGCGCGGCCAGGTGCCCCTCGCTGACGATGTTGCGGAGCCGCTGCACGGCAGCGGCGACATCGTCGTCCAGCGAAAGAGTGGTACGCATGCTGGAAGGATGACACATCGAGACACAAAGAGTTATGCATCAAGATGCCGCCGCTGAAGCATCGCGACGGACGCATGCTGGATCATCAGCTACAGGTGCGGGCGGGGGGACTCGAACCCCCACGGTGTTGCCACCAGCAGGACCTAAACCTGCCGCGTATGCCAATTCCGCCACGCCCGCGGGTGCGCCGTCACGCCAGCCGCGGCGTCACAGGCCGAGGTCCTTGCGCAGCCGCTCGACGTGACCGGTGGCCTTCACGTTGTAGTAGGCGCGCTCGATCACGCCGGCGGGGTCGATCACGAACGTGGACCGGATGACCCCCGTTGTCTTCTTGCCGTACAGCACCTTCTCGCCGTAGGCGCTATAGGAACGGTGCACCTCGCGGCCAGGGTCAGACAGCAACGGGAAGGTGAGCCCATCCCGCTCCCGGAACTTCGCCAGCCGGGCCGGCTGGTCCGGGCTGATGCCGAGCACCGTGATCCCGGCGGCGGTCAGCGCCCCCAGGCTGTCGCGGAAATCGCAGGCTTCCTTGGTGCAGCCGGGGGTCATCGCGGCCGGGTAGAAATAGACGATGACCCGCTGCCCCCGTAGCGAGGACAGGCTGACCTGGCTGCCGTCGTCACGGGTGAGGGTGAAATCCGGCGCCTTGTCCCCCGGTGCCAGCTGATGCTCGGTCACTGCCGTCCCCTTCTTCCGGTCCGCGCGAGCCGGCCGGTTCCCGCGCGGTGCCAGCTCAAGGATCCCTATCGTATGGCTCCAGCGGCCCACGGCAGAATGGCCGGCCGCGCGGCCGAAGGAGATCAGCGGATGTATTCAGTCTCGCCCGTGCTTTCCCGTTCGGCTGTCGTCGCCGTGGCGTGCGCGGCGGTGCTCACGGCGGCCGGATGCTCCGGGGGCGCGGGAGGCGCGGCGGGAACGGGAGCCGCCAGCGGGACCCCGCCCGGCACGGCCGCCTCCGCCAGCCAGGCCCTGTCGCTGGCCGCCAGCCAGGCCAGGCGGGTGACGTCGTTCACCGCGACCATGGACATCTCCGCCAGCGGCACCATCAGCTCCCACCTCACCGGCACCCTGGCGGAGCAGACCAGGCCGGCCCCGCTGGTGCACCAGGTCTTCCAGGTGACGTCCAACGGGTCCGTCATCCCCGGCGGCATGGAGACCCTGCTCACCGGCCACGCCATCTACCTCAAGGTCCGGAGCCTGGCGAAGCTGGCCGGCAAGCCGTGGGTGAAGCTCTCGTTCGCCTCCCTGAAATCCGGCGAGGGCGTCAGCCTCGCTCCCCTCATCCACCAGATGCAGGGCACCAACCCGCTGGCGGT
>DASQSC010000323.1:0-7892 GCA_035642555.1 Streptosporangiaceae bacterium
GCTGACCGCCTCGATCGGGACGGCCCTCGTCGGGCTGGCCGCGATCCTGGTGGTGGTCACGCCCGTGACGACCGCGGCGCTGCCGTTGCTGCTGGTCCCGGTGGCCGCGGTGGCGGCCGCCCACGCCAGGCCGCTGGCCCGCGCCTACGTGCCCTGCCGGACGGTGGCGTGGGCGCTGCTGTGGGCGCTCCCGCTGGGGCTGCTCACCTGGCACTACCTGCCGCACAAGCTGACCATCAGTTATGCCGCCGCCTGGGCGGCCGCCTGCGTCGTGCTCGGGTGGCGGCTCATCCGCGGCTGGCAGGGCTCCCGCGGCTACCCGCAGCAGCAGGCCCGGGGCGGGGTGCTGGCCGCCCCCGGAACCAGCCGGCTGAACCGTCCCGGCCTGCAGGTCATGCGGCCGGGCGACGCGACGGCGGCGGTCCGGGTGCCGGACCGGTCACGCGCGCCGGCGCCCGCCGAGCCGGCCGCGGATGGCGCAGAGGTCCGGCAGCTCCCGGACATCACAGTGGAAGAGGCCATGGCCGAGCTCGACGCGATGATCGGGCTCACCGCGGTGAAGGAGCAGATCCGGCAGCACACCTCGATGGTGGAGGCCGCCCGCAGGCGGGCGCTGGCCGGTTACGAGGGCAGCAAGCCAATGCGGCACTTCGTGTTCCTGGGCCCGCCCGGCACCGGCAAGACCACGGTCGCCCGCATCGTGGCGAAGATCTTCTACGCGTTCGGGCTGCTGGAGAGCCCGACCCTGGTGGAGGCGCAGCGGTCCGACCTGGTCGGGGAGTACCTGGGCGCCACCGCGATCAAGACCAACGAGCTGATCGACTCGGCGCTGGGCGGGGTGCTGTTCATCGACGAGGCGTACAGCCTGGTCAACGACGGCGAGGGGCAGCCGGACCGGTTCGGGAACGAGGCGGTGCAGGCGCTGCTGAAGCGAGCCGAGACCGACCGGGAACGGCTGATCGTGATCCTGGCGGGCTATCAGCAGCAGATGGAGGCGTTCCTGGCCAGCAACCCGGGCCTGAACTCGAGGTTCCCGGTGCGGGTGTCGTTCCCTGGCTACTCGCCCGGCGAGCTGATGGCGCTGGCCGAGACCGCGCTCGGGCAGCGGGGCGAGGAACTGGGCCCGGGCGCGCGGAAGGCGCTGGACCGGATGATGGCCGATGTCGGGCGGCGGCGGCTGGCCGATGAGCTCGGCAACGGCAGGTTCGTGCGCACGCTGGCGGAGAAGGCGGGCCAGGCGCGGGACGTGCGGGTGATGGGGAACTGGCCCGAGCCGACCGCGAAGGACCTGGTCACGCTGGAGCCAGGGGATTTGGAACGGGCGTTTTCCGACCTCACGTCGCGGTTCCGCGGTTATGCCGAGCCGCCGACCCTGGACCGCGCCCTGGCCGAACTGGACGAGCTGATCGGGCTGGAGCCGCTGAAGCGGCAGGTGCACGAGATCGTGGCCCAGCTGCAGGTCGCGCAGCTGCGGGACCGGCAGGGGCTGACCAGCCAGCCTCCGGTCAGGCACTTCGTCTTCACCGGGCCGCCCGGGACCGGGAAGACCACGGTGGCCCGCATCCTGGGCCGGATCTTCGCCGCGCTCGGCCTGCTGGCGCGGCCGGAGGTGGTGGAGGCCCACCGGGCCGACCTGGTGGGAGAGCACCTGGGGTCGACCGCGATCAAGACCGGCAAGCTGGTCGACTCGGCGCTGGGCGGGGTTCTGTTCATCGACGAGGCCTACGCCCTGTACAACCCCGGGTACAGCGGCGGCGACGCGTTCGGCGCCGAGGCGGTGTCCACGCTGCTGAAGCGGGCCGAGGACGACCGGGACCGGCTGGTGATCGTGCTCGCCGGCTACACCGGTGACATGGACCGGTTCCTGCGCAGCAACCCGGGGCTGGCGTCGCGGTTCAGCGTCCGGATCGGCTTCCCCAGCTACTCGGCGGCGGAACTGGCCCAGATCGCCGCGGTGATCACGGAGCAGGCGGGGGACTCGTTCGACCCGGATGCGCTGCCGGTGCTGGAGGAGATCTTCGGGCAGGTCTGCGGCAGCGGCCGGATCGACGAGTTCGGGAACGGCCGCTTCGCCCGGTCCCTGTTCGAGCGCGCCTGCGCGGTGCGTGACCTACGGGTGTCCGGGCTCGGGGAGGGCGCCAGCGCCGCCGACCTGACCACCATCACCGCCGCTGACCTGCGCAGCGCCTGCACGGAGCTGACCGGGGACTCCGGTTAGGGCGCGTCCCGCTCACCTCACCCTGAACCGGAGGTCGGTGAGCTGCCCGGTCTCGGTGAGCGCGACATCGTGATGTGCCACCGCGCCGGGCGCCCCGCCCGGAGGCACCGGCATCCGCTAGCTTTCGGCGGTGGTGCGGGGAGGCGGCTCGTGCGGGAGCTCGCGCAGCGCGGCGGCGAAACCCTCGGCGTCCCCGTCCGCGTCCCGCAGCAGGTACATCAGCGTGTGCTGGACCGCGTGCCGGTCCTGGCCCTGGTCCAGCAGCCGCTGCGCGGCCTCCCACAATTCCGGCGGGTCGCCGGTCCAGAGCCGGTCGGCGAGCGCCAGGTGCCGGTCGAGGTGCTGACGGCTGGTGCCCTTGCCGTT
Source organism: Streptosporangiaceae bacterium (assembly GCA_035642555.1). Taxonomy (GTDB): domain Bacteria; phylum Actinomycetota; class Actinomycetes; order Streptosporangiales; family Streptosporangiaceae; genus JAIRTY01. The sequence continues at coordinate 2,585 of DASQSC010000323.1, forward strand.
GGCGTCGGAGTGGTCGGCTGCCTGCAGCAGCCGCCGGTCGGCGGGGCGGGCCGGGTCCAGGGTGGTCAGGTCCACGCCCCGGTGCCTGCCCCGCAGCACCGGGAACGCGAATGCCCGCCGGGGCAGCGCCTCCAGGTCGGCGTCCGGCAGCAGCCGTGCGACCAGGTCCGCGTCCAGGCCGAAGGCCGACGGGTCGCGGTAGACCCTCGTGAAGGTCCCCATCGACTCGAACACGGCATCCAGGGTGGCGGCGACGGCGCTGGGGGCCAGGCCCCGGCGGCGGCCGGTCCACCGCACCCAGGACGCCAGCACGTGCGGCATGGAGTGCTGCTCGGCGGGCGTCAGCATGACCTTCCGCGGCAGCCAGTCCAGCAGGAACGTCTCGGCCTTGGCCGGGCTCATCCGGAGCGGCCGGCCGAAATCGCGGTCGCAGCCGTAGTCGATGATGTGGTCGGCGCACCGGCTGGCGGCGCTGCGGTCGGACAGGTCCTCGGCCTCGTCGGAGGCGAGGAACTCGGCGACCAGCATGGCCCGCCGGTCCCCGCTCCAGGCCTGCCGGCGGGCGCCGGCGGTCTCCCACCGGGTGGCCCGCGCCGGCTGCCCGGTGCCGGCCGCCCTGGCGCGGGCCGGGCCGGCCTTCCGCTCGCCCGCCGCCGGGGGCAGGGTGCGGATCCGGGCCCGGATGAACGCGTGATAGGACGCGAACGAGTCGCTGACCGGCGGGTCGGCCCGGCCGTCGGTGACCTCGAGCGCGGTCTCCAGCAGCCGCCGGGCGTGCGAGCCGTCGATCGGGCGGAAGCTGCCCTGGGCCGGGCCGCCGCCGTCGGCGCGGCTGCTCGCGACCGCCTCGCTGGCTGCCCGGCACCGCTCCAGCAGGGTGTCGACCTGCGAGGTCACCCACCCGTCCCGCAGCATCCCGCCGGTGTTGTAGTCCACCACCGTCACCAGCGCGTGGGGTTCCGTGCCGGCGTAGCTGAACAGGCAGATCACTTCGTCGCGGTCCCCGAACAGGTCGGAGTTCAGGTAGCAGGCGTCCGTGGCAACCGCGCCGGCGTGTTCCGCCCAGGCGGGGCGCGGCACCCCGCCGTCCATGGAGGCGAGGGCGGCCTTCTCGGCGCTGGCGGCCTGCCGGGGGGTGCCGAGGCAGGCGATCCCGGACAGCAGCGCCAGCGCGGCCGGTGTCTGCTGCCTGGCCGCGTACTCGACCAGGCCCTCGCCGACCAGGATCTCGACGTCGGTGTTTCCGCCGGCGGCCACCCGCGGGCGGTGGCCCCACCAGGTGCCGAGCAGTTCGCTGACCATCAGCTCGGCGTCGAGCGGGCTGCGGACGGCGAGCAGCTCGCGCGCGGCCCGGAGCATCTCGGCAAACAGGGCATTCGGCGGGGGCTGGGGTGAGCGCGCAGGCCTGGGCGTCCGGCTGTGGCGCGGGCGCCCCGCGCCGCCGGAATTCCTGCGCTGGCTCTGCGAGCTCACATCCCTAGCTTTCCAGATCTGTGCCGATGCGTGCACGCTTCTGCCGCACCAGGTACCTGCGGATGCTGCCGCTGCGTAGCCGAGCGGAGCCGGAAGAGCCGCCTGCCGGGCCACTAAGATGTGGGAGGCTTGGGCTTGATGCTTACCTCGACGACTGCGGCGCCGGCGCTGCCGCGGCCCGTGCCCGCGACGCAGCGCCGCACGGATGGCCCCGCGTTACCGCGTTGCTGCCGATAGCCTGCTTGTGTGCGCAGTGAGCAGGAAGGAGCCGTGCATGGCTGGCTCACTCACTGGACCCGGTTCACGCTATGAGCGCTGACACGTCCGTACCGCAGCCGCGCATGTCCGGCCTGGACGTTTCGGACTCGGCGCTGCTCGCGACCCTGCTGCGGGAAGCGCCGATCGGGTTCGCCTTCTTCGGCACCGACCTGCGCTTCCGGCGGATCAACCGGAGCCTGGCCCGGCTGTCCGGCCGGAACGGTTCTGATCACCTGGGGCTGCTGCCGTCCGAGGTCTGGCCGGAGCCGGTGGCCGGCCCGGCCGAGGCCGCCATCCGGCACGTGCTCTCCGGCGACCAGCCCCTCATGCTCGCCGACCAGCAGGTGTCGGTGGCCGCACCGGCCGGGGGGAGCGGTCCTGGCCCGGCCGCCGCGGCCGGCCCGGTCAACGGGGCGGCCACCCGCGACGGCAGCGGGCCGGCGGCGGTTGCGGCCCAGCCGCAGGGGCGCCACTGGGCATTCTCCTGGTTCCCGTCCCACGACCCGGACGGCGACGTTTCCGGGGTGGCGCTGATCGCGGTGGATGTCACCGACCGCCGCAACTCGGAGGAAGCGGTCCGCCGGAGCGAAGAGCGCTACCGCTCCCTGGTCCAGGCCGGCGCGCAGGTGGTCTGGGTCGCTACCCCGGCGGGCGAGATCGCGGAGGACTCGCCCGAGTGGCGCTGGATCACCGGTCAGGAGCTGGAGGAGTACCTGGGCAGCGGGTGGCTGGACGCGATCCACCCGGAGGACCGGGAGCGGGTGGAGCGCGAGTGGCGGGACTGCGTCGGGGCGGGCAGGGTCTTCGACAGCCGCTACCGCGCCCGCACCAAGGCCGGTTCTTACCGCCACTATGACGTCCGCGCGGTGCCCATCGAGCGCGACGGCTCGATCATCGAGTGGGTCGGGGCCAGTACCGACGTGACCGCGCAGCGGGAAGCCGAGGAGATGCGCGGCCGCCTCACCGAGCAGCTGTCGGCCGCGGCGCTGCGCACCGCACGGCTGCAGCAGGCGACATCGATGCTCGCCGAGGCGCTCACGGTGGAGCAGGTGGTCGAGGTCATCACCGAGGTCGGCCGGTCGGCGATCGGGGCTGACCGGTCCGCGGTGGCACTGCTGGACCAGGAGCGGCTGCGGGTGCGCACCATCAACCCGGGCGGGCTGCCCGACAGCCCCGGCGCGCCGACCGGCGACATCCCGCTGGACGTGCCCAGCGTCATCACGCTGGCGATCACCAGCCGCCGCCCGCTGCTGATCGAGAATCCGGACGGGCTGCGCAGGCAGTTCGAGGGCATCGCCGACGTGGACCTGTTCCTGTCCCACAGCGACGAGCACGCCTGGGTGGGGATGCCGCTGCTGGCCGCGGGCGCGCCGCTGGGGGCGCTGCGGTTCTCGTTCAGCCGGCCCAGGAAGATCACCGACGAGGAGCGGGTCTTCCTGGAGGCGCTGGCGGGCCAGTGCGCGCTGGCGGTGGAGCGGGCCTCGCTGTTCGAGCGTGAGCACAGCACGGCCGAGACGCTGCAGCGCAGCCTGCTGCCGGATCAGCTGCCCAGTGTGCCGGGAATCGTCCTTGATGCCCGGTACCTGCCGGTTACCCGGAACATGGAGATCGGCGGCGACTGGTATGACGCTTTCCGGCTGCCGGACGGGCGGCTGGCGGTCGCGGCCGGGGACGTGATGGGCAAGGGGCTGACCGCCGCGGCCGGCATGGGCCGGGTCCGCAACGCGCTGCGGGCGCTGGCGCTGACCGACCCCAGGCCCGCCGCCGTGCTCACCGGCCTGGACCGGCTGTTCACCGCCACCGAGCTGGACGAGCAGGTCACCACCGTCGCCTACCTGGTATTCGACCCGGCGTCGGGGGAGGGGCTGGCAGGCAACGCCGGCCACCTGCCGCCGCTGCTGCTATCGGGGGACGCGCCGCCGCGGCTGGACTGGGGGGAATCCGGGACCCCGCTGGGCTGGCCGAGTCCCCGGCAGCAGTACGCGTTCCGGCTCCCGCCCGGAAACACAGCGGTGCTGTATTCCGATGGACTGGTGGAGAACCGCCGCCGCGGCCTGGATGTCGGCCTGGACGAGCTGGTCGCCGTCGCAGGGCAGGCCGGGCCGGAGGTGGCGCGGGATCCGGGCAGGCTGGTCGAATACCTGGTTGACCGCATGCTCACGGGTTATGAGCAGGATGATGACGTAACTGTGCTGGTCATGCACGTTCCGGCCCGCGACGCCGAAGCCGCGGGACCGGCCGGGGACGATCCGGGCGAGGGCCTGCCAGCTACGCGGATGAGGAAGAAGTGACCGAGGAGGAGCAGGCGTGGGAGGGGCAAATCCGGGTAGGCGCCCGGGATCCGGGGCTCGCGCCGGTACGGCCTACCCGGCAACTGCACCTATGGTGGGGGGCGGGAGACGGGCCAGCGGCGGGTGCGACGTTCCGCGGAGCCGGTCCGCCACCCGGCACGGTCCCGCTAGCGGGGTGTATGCAGTAGGGTCCATTTTCCCGCATACGTACGCAGGAGAGGTTTCTGTGTCGCCTGCCAGTTCCGTTGCACCAGTCCCGCAGGTGGTCCGGCAGGCCGCCGTCCAGCGAAGGAAGGGGTGACCGCGGTGGCGAGCGCTGCAGGCTCCGCAGCGAGGCAGCCCGGTTCGGCAGGACAGGGCGGACGGGCACCAGCCCGCCGGGGCCGCGGGTCCGCCAGGTCCGGTGAGCCGGGCCGCTCGCGCGCGGACACGCCAGTCACCCTCGTCGAGGGCGACACGGGTGCTGAGCAGCAGCCGGGAGAGCCGGCGGATGGCGCGGCCCGCGGCAAGCGCGCCCGCTCGCGGCGGGGCGCCGGGTCGGCCGTCCGGGCGGCGGCGAGGGCACGCGAAGGGGGCTCTGATGGAGCTGACTCCGGACATGCTGGCCAGGGCGAGCAGGGCACCGGGGGCGGAGGCGCGCCGGTGAGGGCGGCTAGCCGTGCCGCGGGCCGGAAGAAGGCCGGCCAGGAACGGGCCGGCGCCGGCGAGCCCGGCAACGGCGAAGCCGGCAACGGCGAAGCGGCTGGCGCCGGCGCGGCCGGGGATATCGCTCCGGCGGGCGAGTTCGATGAGGCCGCGGCCGAGTCCGAGGACGGCCTGATCGACGACCTGGATCCCGGCGACGGCGAGCTGGACGCCGAGGACGGCCTGGACGGGGCCGAACTCGAGGACCTCACCGAGCTTGCGGTGGTGGACCTCGATCTCGAGCTTGAGGATGACAGCGCGGAGGACGCGGAGGGTTCCGCTGACGGCGAGGACCTGGCCGACGCCGAGGACCTGGCCGCCGGCGGGGCGGCCGCGGGCGAGCCGGGGGACGCTGGGCCGGAGAATGCCGCGGGGACGGCGCCGGTCGTTGCCGTGACCCTCGCGCCGCCCGGCGTGGTGCAGGTCCGGCCCGAGGATGAGGAAGCCTTCTTCTTCGGCGACGACGACGAGGACCTGCCGGCGGCGCAGGTTGCCTCGGCGGGCGCTACGGCCGACCCGGTCAAGGACTACCTGAAGCAGATCGGCAAGGTACCGCTGCTCAACGCCGAGCAGGAGGTCGAGCTGGCCAAGCGGATCGAGGC
>DASQSC010000324.1:0-5469 GCA_035642555.1 Streptosporangiaceae bacterium
GGCCCTGTGGGAGCTCGGGCGGGCGCTGGCAGTCCGCGGCATCCGGCCGCCGCTGCTGCCGGTGGCGGCCGGCGGCATCGCCGCCGTCCCGCTCGCCTACTGGGAGGGGGAGCGGGCGCTGGTGGCCTGCCTGGCCATCACCCTGGTCGCGGTGCTGGCCTGGCGCCTTCCGCGCGGCGCCCTCGGCTACCTGCGGGACGTGACAGCGGGCGCATTCGCCCTGCTCTACGTGCCGCTCATGGCCAGCTTCGTGGCGCTCATGCTGGCCCCGGAGGACGGCGCGCGGCGGACCCTCACCTTCCTGATCCTCGCCGTCTGCAGCGACGTCGGCGGATACGCCGCGGGCGTGCTGGTGGGCAAGCACCTGCTGGCACCGTCGATCAGCCCCAAGAAGACCTGGGAAGGGCTGGCCGGATCGCTGATCGCCTGCGTCGCCGGCGGCGCGATCGCGGTGACGCTGCTGCTGCACGGCCAGGTCTGGCAAGGAGTGCTGACCGGCCTGGGGGCGCTCGCCGCCGCCACGTCCGGCGACCTGGCCGAATCGATGATCAAGCGCGACCTGGAGATCAAGGACATGGGCTCGGCATTGCCGGGGCACGGCGGCATCCTGGACCGCATCGACTCGCTGCTGATGACCGCGCCGGTGGTCTGGCTGCTCCTGGCCGTTTTCCTGCCGCCCCCGTCATGACCGGCATCGTCATCGGGCAACGGCATTAGCCAGCGGGAATGGCACCGTAACCCACGGTAATGTTTGGTCCCTGCCAGTAAGGGGACATCTGGGACATCTCGGTCTCACCCCCGAGAGGCTGGAGAGTGAGGCATGTTCAAGCGTCCGCTCGCCCTCATCGTTGTCGTTTACATCATTGTCGGCCTCGTGGTCGCCTGGGACCGGCATTACCTGTCGGTCGGATTCCTGAAGAGCCTGCTGGGTGCGGTGCTAGCGGTGCTGCTGTGGTGGCTGCCGCTGCTGGGGGTGAGCCTGCACCTGCACTGAGCCGGGGGCTCAGGGCGCGATGACCCAGCTGCGGCGCTGCGCGGCGAGCTGGGTGACCAGGCTCGCCGCGCCCCGTTCCTTGGCGAACAGCCGTTCCCCCTCGGTGATCGGGATGACCCAGAGCCAGCTCACCGGGTCCCCGCCGAACGTGAAGCCGGACATGTCCGGCGGCTCCGGCCCCAGCAGCTGGGACGGGTTGCCGAGCAGCAGCACGGCCTCCTGGCCGCCGCCGAGCGGGAACGTGGCCGGCTCGTGATACCAGCGGATCGTGTGGCCGGAGCCGAACCAGGTCACGGCCCGCCAGGGGTACTGGGCCAGCCACAGGAAGATGCGGGCCGCGTCCGGGCTGGACATGGTGGTGGCCAGCGCCAGCTCGATCCGGGCGCTGGCGGTCGCGTCCTCGACCACCTGCTCCACCACCGGCATCCGCTGGCAGCTCATGCCGACCGTGGACAGCACCGTGTACGGACGCTGCGGGGAGGGCGGCCGCTCCGACACACCGGCGAACGGCTGCCGGCCGCTGCTGACATCCCAGTAGCGGGCGCCAGGTCCCAGCCGCCCGAGCAGATGCCCCAGCAGCGCCTGCTGGAACCCTGGCCAGGAGTCCTCCCGCGAGCGCCACCGCCAGAAGGCGGCGGCCCGGTCGGCCCGCGGGCCCAGCCCTTCCATGGCGTCGTCCAGCGACCAGCCGAACGGCGTCTGGCCGATCACATCCCGGCTGTAGCCCGGCATGCCGCGGGACATGTCGCACCAGCCGGGGATGACCGCGAGCAGTTGCCCGCCGTCCACCACGGCCACCCCGTCGCCTTCCTCGAACCAGAGCGCCCGCAGGCTGTGCGCGTCGAAAGGCTCCCGGCCGGCCGGGTGCTTGGTGTGATCGGCCGGCATAACCGGCGCCTTGCCCGCGTCGAGCCGGGACAGGTCGACCGCGCCGGGGGCGGCCAGGTGGTTGGCGATCCAGGTTACGGCGACGACCTGCTGCGCTTCGTACAGGTAGGCTGCGGTGGTGGAGCCGTCGAACTCGACGGCCACACGGCGGCTGGCGTACGGGCTCTCGCTCGCCAGCAGCGTGCCCGGCTGGGCCGGCCGGGTGCCTGCCCGGGTGCCTCGCGCGCCCTTGCGCAATGTCGCCACGGACGAAATCTACTGACATCCAGCACCTCACGGGGCCAACCCGGCTGACATGGCCGGACCCGCGCCCCGAGCGCATCGCGAACGGAGGGTCGTGCCAGTGACAGCCCCGGGCGCCGCGGCGGCCCGTCCGTCCCGGCAGCCGCCCCGGCATCTTGCCGACCTCGATGCCGCCGGCCGGCGCGCGGCCGCGGCCGAACTGGGTGAGCGGCCGTTCCGGGCCGATCAGCTCTCGCGGCATTACTTCGGGCGGCTGACCGATGACCCGGCCGAGATGACCGACCTGCCAGCGGCGGACCGGGACCGGCTGGCCGGGGCGCTGCTGCCGCGGCTGCTGACCGCCGAGCGGGAGCTCTCCTGCGATCAGGGCATGACCCGCAAGACCCTCTGGCGCGCCTTCGACGGCGCCTACCTGGAGTCGGTGCTCATGCGCTACCCCGGCCGGGTCACCATGTGCGTGTCGTCACAGGCCGGCTGCGGGATGGCGTGCCCGTTCTGCGCGACCGGGCAGGCGGGCCTGACCAGGAGCCTGTCGGCGGCCGAAATCGTGGCGCAGGTGGTGGCGGGAGCACGCGCGCTGGCCCGCGGTGAGCTGCCCGGCGGCCCGGGCCGGGTCTCCAACGTGGTGTTCATGGGCATGGGCGAGCCGCTTGCCAACTACCGGCGGGTGATCGCGGCGGTGCGGCGGCTCACCGACCCGGTCCCGCGCGGGCTCGGCCTGTCCCAGCGCTCGGTCACGGTGTCCACCGTGGGCCTGGTCCCGGCCATGCGCAGGCTGGCGGCCGAAGAGCTGTCGGTGACCCTCGCGGTGTCGCTGCACGCGCCGGACGACGAGCTGCGGGATGAGCTCGTGCCGGTGAACCGGCGCTGGCCGGTGGCCGAGGTACTGGCCGCGGCCTGGGAGTACGCGGCTGCCACCGGGCGCCGGGTGTCGGTGGAGTACGCGCTCATCGCCGGCGTCAACGACCAGCCGTGGCGGGCCGACGAACTGGGCAGGCTGCTGGCGGGCCGGCTCGCCCACGTCAACCTGATCCCGCTCAACCCGACTCCCGGCTCGCGCTGGACGGCGTCCACGTCGGCCGCCACCCGCGATTTCGTCGCCCGGCTGGCGGCCCGGCAGGTGCCGGTGACCATCCGCGACACCCGGGGCAGCGAGATCGACGGGGCCTGCGGCCAGCTGGCGGCGGCTGGCCCAGCCGCAGGCCAAGCGGCAGGCCCAGCGGCCGGCTCGGCGACCGGGACGGCAGCGGGCCCGGCGACGGGTAACGTGATCGGTCATGTCAGGGATGGGCATTCTGGCGCGGTACCGTCACGGGCCGGCACGGCTGGGCCGGGCGGTCGCCTGGCGGCTGGTGCACCGGCTCTGGCGGGCGGCCCAGCAGGCCGGCCCGATCACGGCTGACACGCCGGCCGGGCGCCGGTTCGCGGAGTTCGGAGCCGGGTCGCTGATCGCGTTCCCTCCAGGTGCCATCTTCGGCGAGCGGTGGATCGAGGTCGGCACCGGCACCCTGATCGGCCGGGACGTCAGCCTGTGCGCCGGCATGGTCCCGGGCCAGGACCTGGGCGGCGCGCCGGTGCTGCGGGTGGGCGACGGCTGCGTCATCGGCCGGGGCAGTCATATCGTGGCCCACCAGTCGGTGGAGATCGGCAACGATGTCTTCACCGGCCCCTACGTCTATGTCACCGACCAGAACCACGGCTACGACGACCCCGCGGTGCCGATCGGCCGGCAGTGGCCAAGCAACACCGCGGTGTCCATCGGCGCCGGCAGCTGGCTGGGAGCCGGGGCCATCGTGCTGCCCGGCGCGCGGATCGGGCGGAACGTGGTGGTCGCGGCGGGCTCGGTGGTACGGGGACCGGTCCCCGACCACTGCGTGATCGCGGGAGTACCGGCAAAGGTGGTGCGCGAGTACATTGCCGGCAACGGATGGTCACGGCCGCCGCAAACCCGCGACCATCCTGCGTGAACAGCCGGGAAACCAGCCCCGCTTCTGTCACGATGGAGTCGTCTGGCCTGACCTTCGGCTGTCAGGCCGCAGGCGCAGGCCGGCGGGGAGCTCGCGAGCCCGCTGGACCAGCCGGTGAGATTCAAGAGGGCACGTGGGGAGACCGGACAAGCTCGTCGCCACGGCGGCGTACCAGCCAGAGCCCGCGGCAGCCGCCGCGGCTCGCCGTTTCGTGCGCGACACCCTGGAGACCTGGGTGACGAGCGGGAACGGTTCCGACGGCCGCGGGCTCGTCGATGACGCCGTGCTGCTCACCAGCGAGCTCGTGACCAACGCGGTCGTGCATGCGGGCACCCAGGTCCAGGTCACGTGCACGCTGGCGGACGAGGGCGTGGAGGTCGCGGTCCGCGACAGCCAGCCCACCAGCCTCGTGCCGGAGCCACCGGACCTCGAGCACGTGCCGGCCGAGCGGACCAGCGGCCGCGGGCTGCTCCTGCCCGCCGCGCTGGCCTCGGCGTGGGGGGTCACCTACGGCCGGACCGCCAAGGCGGTGTGGTTCCGGATCGGGCTCGGCAGCCCGCCGCCGGGCGCGGACGACGGACTGGACGCGGCGCCGGACGGGCCGGGCACGTTCGCGGCGGTGATCCGGCAGGCGGCCGCGGCGCAGAGCCGCCTCGCCGCGGTGGCCGCCGCGGCTGACGGCGGCAGCGCGGCCGGGCTCACCGGTGAGCCCGGCTATGCGGAGCTGCTGCAGAGCACGGCCGAGGCCGCGCGGAAGGCAGCCGGGGCGGATGCCGCCTGCATCCTGCTGGCCGACGAGGACGGCGAGCTGCGGCTGTGTGGCGCCGCCGGGGCGCTGCTGCCCGCCCGGCCCGGGCAGCCGGCCCGCGCACCGTCCACGGTCACGGTGCCGTTCCTGGTCGAGGGGCGGGTGACCGGCCTGCTGTCGGTGACCGCGGCCGCGCCGAACGCCTTCGGCAGCGGCGCCGCGGCCGCCCTGCTGGCCGAACTGGCCGACCGGGCCGGGCCAGCGCTGGACCGTGCCCGGCGCGCCGACCTGGACCGCCTTCGCCGCGAACGGATCGGCGCCCTGGTCATCGCCCGCGACCTGGCGTGCGCCGGCCTCGCTCAAGACAAGATCATGGCCATCGCGGGCGAGGCGGTCGTGCCGAGGCTGGCGGACTGGTGCGCGGTGCTGCTGGCGGGCGAGGGCTCGTTCCGGACCGTGTACGCCCGGCACGCGGACGAGTCCCGCTCACCCGCAGTGGCCTGGCTGCTCGACCGGGCCTGTGAGGGCGCAGGAGCGGCGGGGCGGGCACAGCTCCGGGCTGGCGCGGGAGCGCGCGCGGTGTGGCGGTGGCCGCTCGGCGCGGCCGCCGGAGCAGCCGCGGCCGCCGG
>DASQSC010000325.1:0-2443 GCA_035642555.1 Streptosporangiaceae bacterium
ATCGGGGTGGCCTACGGGTTCTCCTGGGGCCTGCAGCAGATGATCAGCTTCGACTTCCATGAAGTCGCCTTCGCCGTCCCGCTGCTGGCGTGCTCGCTGTCCGCGCTGGTGCGCAGGCGGCCCCGCGCCGCCGTGCTGTGGGCACTGCCGCTGGTCTTCGTCAAGGAGGATCAGGGCCTGACCGCGGCAGCGATCGGGCTGATGATGCTGATACCTGCGGCGAGGCCGGCGCTGGCAGGCGACCCGCCGATCCGGGCCCGGACCTGGACCCGGGCGGGCGCGATACTGGCCTGCTGGGGAGTGGCCTGGTCAGTGATCGCAGTGACGGTGATCATCCCGCACTTCAACCTGGCGCATCACTACCAGTACTGGCACGATGCCGGGGTGGCCGGCCCTAACGGCCACTTCTCCGTGACCGGCCTGCTCAGCCAGTTCACCCACGCCGGCCCGGAAAAGCTGCGCACGATCGCCATGCTGTTGCTGCCGACGGCGTTCCTCGCGCTGCGCTCGCCGCTCGCGCTGATCGCCCTGCCCAGCCTGCTGCTGCGGATGGCGTCAACCAACAGCTTCTTCTGGGGAACCGACTGGCACTACAACGCGACCCTGATGCCGGTGTTCTTCCTGGCCGCGGTGGACGCGCTGACGAGGCTGGGGGAACGGCGGGCCCGGGCCAGCGAGGCCTCCCGGGCCGGGCGGAGGCCCGGCTACGAGTGGAATCCCCGGATCAGCCGCGGCCACCGCGCCGCCCGGCCCCCGGTCATCGCGCAAGCCGGTGCCGCGGTGATGCTGGCGGTGGCCGTCTGGCTGGCGTTCCTCTACCCCCTCTCGGGCCTGTGGCACCCATCCACGTACCAGATCAGCTCGCACGTCAGGGCGGAGAACGCGGCGCTGGCCCGGGTGCCGCCAGGCACCACCGTCGAGGCGACGCTTTCCCTGCTCGCGCCGCTCGCCGCCCGCGACGACACGTCGTGGATCGGGACCATCGGCATCCCGCAGCCCCGGTACATCGTTTACGACGCCGACGACAGCGGCTGGAACCCGCCGCCAGCGCCCACGCTCCGCTTCCTCGAGCAGCGGCACCCCGGAACGGCCTACCAGCAGGTGTTCAGGGCCAGCAACGTGTACGTGTTCCGGCTGACCCGCGCTGCGCCGCCCGCTGGCGGCTAGGGGCGCCCGCTGGGACCGCCCGCCCGGCGCCGGCGGCTGGGACGCCAGCTCCCCCGCGCCGTCCGCCGGGGTAGCGCCTACCAGCGGGTAGCCCGGCCGTTGGGGGCGACAGTAGAGTCAGCACCGCAGGAGGAGGGGCGATGGACTTCGCTTTTGACAGCACCACCCTCGAGTTCCGTGAGCGGCTCCTCGCCTTCATGAACTCCGATGTCTACCCGGCCGAGCCGGTTTTCGCCGAGCAGGCCGCCGCGGCAGCGGCAGCCGGTAGTCCGTGGTCCCGGCCGCCGGTGGTGGACGAGCTGAAGGCCGAGGCGCGCCGCCGCGGGCTGTGGAACCTGTTCCTCGCCCATCACCCCGAGGGCGCCGGGCTGACGAACCTGCAGTACGCGCCGCTGGCGGAGATCACCGGCCGGAGCCCGGCGCTGGCGCCGGAGGCGCTCAACTGCGCCGCCCCGGACACGGGCAACATGGAGCTGCTGGCCGAGTTCGGCAGCCCGGAGCAGCAGGACCGGTGGCTGCGGCCGCTGCTGGCAGGGGAGATCCGGTCCGCGTTCTGCATGACCGAGCCGGACGTCGCATCCTCCGACGCGACCAACATCGCCACCCGGATCGAGCGGGACGGCGACGAGTACCAGATCACCGGCCGCAAGTGGTGGTCGTCCGGCGCGATGGACCCGCGCTGCCAGGTCCTGATCGTGATGGGCAAGACCGATCCGGCGGCCGACCGGCACCGGCAGCAGTCGATGATCCTGGTCGCGCGGGATACGCCCGGGGTGACCATCAGGCGGGGGATGACCCTGTTCGGGTACGACGACGCGACTCATGGCGGCCACGCCGAGGTGGAGTTCGACCGGGCCCGGGTGCCTGCCGCGAACCTGATCGCGGGCGAGGGAGACGGGTTCGCGATCGCGCAGGCCCGGCTCGGCCCGGGGCGCATCCACCATTGCATGCGCCTGATCGGGGCGGCGGAACGGGCGCTGGAACTGTTGTGCCGCCGGGTGACCGCCCGCACCGCGTTCGGCAAGCCCCTCGCCGAGCAGGGGGTGGTGCAGGACTGGATCGCCGAGGCGCGGGTGCGGATCGAGTCCGCGCGGCTGCTGGTGCTCAAGACCGCCTGGCTGATGGACACGGCCGGCAACCAGGGCGCCCACACCGAGATCCAGGCGATCAAGGTGGGCACCCCGGTGATGGCGGAATGGGTCATCGACAAGGCGATCCAGGCGCACGGCGCGGCCGGCGTCAGCCAGGACTTCCCGCTGGCGCACCTGTGGGCGTC
>DASQSC010000326.1:0-5138 GCA_035642555.1 Streptosporangiaceae bacterium
GACCTGGCCCGGTTCAAGCGGCAGGCTGAGCAGCGCTGGACCGAGCTGGTGTACGACGGGCTCTGGTTCTCGCCGCTCAAGTCGGCGCTGGACGCGTTCATGACCGAGGCGTCCAGGAACGTCACCGGCGACGTCCGGGTCCGGCTGCACGCCGGCCGGGCGGTGGTCACCGGGCGGCGCAGCCCGGCCTCGCTCTACGACTTCGAGCTGGCCACCTACGACACCGGCGACGCCTTCGACCAGGGCCACGCCCGTGGCTTCGTAGAGCTGTGGGGGCTGCCGAGCAAGACCGCCGCCCTGCGCGACCAGCGCCTGGCCCGCTGACCCCGTCCCGCCGGCTGAGCCCAGCCCGCCGCCCGCCGCGGCGAGCCCAGCCCTGCCGCCCTTCGCCGCGAGCCCAGCCCCGCCGCCCTTCGCTTTCGTGATCGTGGTAGATCGGTAGGGTCGCAGCACTACTGATCCACCACGATCATGGAAAGCGGCGCGGAGCACGCCGAAACGGAGCACGCCGGCGGGGAGCACAGCGGCGCGGAGCACGGAGAGGACCCGGTGGCAGAGTCCGAGCGGAAGCCGACCCGGCTGTGGGGAGGACGGTTCGAGGCGGGGCCCGCTGAGGCGCTCGCCCGGCTGTCGGTGAGCGTCCAGTTCGACTGGCGGCTGGCGCCCTACGACCTGCTGGCATCGGGCGCGCACGCCCGGGTGCTGCACCGGGCGGGCCTGCTCACCGATGACGAGCTGGCGCGGCTCACCGGTGCGCTCGACAGCCTGGGCGAGGCGTGCCGGGACGGCAGCTTCCGGCCCACCGCCGCCGACGAGGATGTGCACACCGCACTGGAACGGGGCCTGCTGGAGCGGGCCGGCGCGCTCGGCGGCAAGCTGCGCGCGGGCCGCAGCCGCAACGATCAGATCGCCACCGACCTGCGGCTGTACCTGCGCGACCACGCCCGGCTGGTGGTCTCCAGGACGGCGGAGCTGGAGACGGCGCTGCTCGCCCAGGCCGAGGAGCACCTGCGCACGCCCGCCCCGGGCATGACCCACCTGCAGCACGCGCAGCCGGTGGTGTTCGCTCACCAGCTGCTCGCGCACGCGCAGGCGCTCGCCCGGGACGTGAGCCGGATCCGGGACTGGGACAAGCGGGCGGCGGTGAGCCCGCTCGGCTCCGGCGCGCTGGCCGGCTCGTCGCTGCCGCTCGACCCGGACGCGGTCGCCGCCGAGCTCGGGTTCGACGCCTCCGCCGCGAACTCGATGGACGCGGTGAGCGACCGGGACTTCGCGGCTGAGTTCTGCTTCGCCGCCGCCCTGCTGGGGGTGCACCTGTCCCGGCTCGGCGAGGAGATCGTGCTGTGGGCCTCGCAGGAGTTCGGCTGGGTGGAGATCGACGACGCCTACGCCACCGGCTCGTCGATCATGCCGCAGAAGAAGAACCCGGACGTAGCGGAGCTTGCCCGGGGCAAGGCCGGCCGGCTGATCGGCGGGCTGACCGGGCTGCTGGCCACGCTCAAGGGGCTCCCGCTCAGCTACAACCGGGACCTGCAGGAAGACAAGGAGCCGGTCTTCGACGCGGTGGACACGCTGCTGGTGGTGCTGCCCGCGCTGGCGGGCCTGGTCGCCACCATGCGGGTGCGGTCGGAGCGGCTGGCGGCCGGGGCGAGCACGGGTTTCGCGCTCGCCACCGACCTGGCTGAGCTGCTGGTGCGGCGCGGGGTGCCGTTCCGGGAAGCGCACGAGGTGGTGGGGCACCTGGTGGTGTGGTGCCAGGTGCACGACTGCGACCTGCCCGACGTGAGCGACGAGGACCTGGCGCGGATCTCGCCCCACCTGGCCCCCGGCATCCGCGAGGTGCTGTCGGTGACCGGGGCGCTGGCGGCCCGCCGGGCCCGTGGCGGGACGGCGCCGGACCGGGTGGCCGAGCAGCTCGCCGCGCTGCGGGCGGCCGTGGACGAGCATGCGTCCTGGGCCGCCGGGTGAGCCGGGCAGGTGCCGGATGAGCGGGGCGGCCGGCCCGGTGACCGGGCCGGGCGCGGTGCTCACCCGCCCGTTCTTCGCCGGTCCGGCGCTGGAAGTAGCGGAACGGCTGCTCGGCTGCGTCATCGAGCATCAGACAGCCGACGGCATCGTCGGGGTGATGCTGACGGAGGTGGAGGCGTATGAGGGTGAGTCCGACCCGGCCTCCCACGCCTACCGGGGCAGGAGCCAGCGGAACGCGGTGATGTTCGGCCCGCCCGGGCACGCGTACGTGTACTTCACCTACGGGATGCATTTCTGCGTCAACCTGGTGTGCAAGCCCGCGGGCACGGCCTCGGCGGTGCTGCTGCGGGCCGGCCGGGTGATCGAGGGAGCGGAGCTGGCGGCGTCCCGCCGGGCGGTCGCGGGGCCGGGCGGCCGCGACCTCGCCCGCGGGCCTGCCCGGCTCTGCCAGGCGCTGGCCATCGAGCGGAGTCAGAACGGCAGCGACGTGTCCGACCCGGCGTCCCCGCTGCGGGTGCGCGCGGGGACGGCCGCTGGCGCCGGGAAGGGCCGGGCGGTCAGCACCGGGCCCCGGGTCGGCGTGAACGGGGCCGCCGAGCGTCCCTGGCGGTTCTGGCTGGCCGGCGACCCCACGGTGTCGGCGTACCGGCCGCACGCGCCCCGCCGCCGCGGCCGCGCCGCCCCGGCCGCCGCTCCTGGTGACGCGGGACGGAGCGCCGCCGCTGCTGGCCCGGAATCGGTTACCGCTCGGCCCGGCGGAGATGACACGATGCAGCGGTGACCGACGTTCTCGACGAGCTGACCTGGCGGGGCCTGCTGGCGCTGTCCACCGACGCCGATGCGCTGCGCCGCGCGCTGGCGGCCGGGCCGGTGACGTTCTATGGCGGGTTCGACCCGACTGCCCCCGGGCTGCACATCGGCAGCCTGGTGCTGCTGCTGACGATGCGGCGGCTGCAGCTCGCCGGGCACCGGCCGATCGGCCTGGTCGGCGGCGCCACCGGCCTGATCGGCGACCCGAGCGGCAAGTCTGCGGAACGGGTGCTCAACCCCCGCGACACCGTCGCCGGGTGGGTGGAGCGGATCCGCGGCGAGGTCGGCAGGTTCCTCGACTTCGAGCCCGGTCCCGCCGGCGCATTGCTGGTCAGCAACCTGGACTGGACCGAGCAGCTGTCGGCGCTGGAATTCCTGCGCGACGTCGGCAAGCACTTCCCGGTGAACCAGATGCTCGCCAGGGAGGCGGTCAAGGCCAGGCTGGAAGCGGGCGGCATCAGCTACACCGAGTTCAGCTACCAGCTCCTGCAGGCCTACGACTACCTGGAACTGCACCGCCGCTACGACTGCACGCTGCAGGTCGGCGGCAGCGACCAGTGGGGCAACCTGGTGGCCGGGGTGGACCTGATCCGGCGGGTCACCAGCGCATCGGTGCATGCCCTGGCCACGCCGTTGATCACCAAGCCGGACGGCACCAAGTACGGTAAGACCGAGGGCGGCACGATCTGGCTCAGCCCGGACCTGACGAGCCCGTACGCGTTCTACCAGTTCTGGATCAACCGGACCGACGCGGAGGTCGGCGGGCTGCTGCGCGTGTTTACGTTCCGGTCCCGCGCGGAGATCGAGGATATCGAACGGGAGACCAGGGACCGGCCCTCGGCGCGCGCAGGCCAGCGCCTGCTTGCCGAAGACGTCACGAGCCTTGTCCATGGCAGGGACGAGTACGCGAAGGCGGCAGCGGCCAGCGAGGCCCTGTTCGGCCGGGGCGACCTGGACGGCCTGGACGAGCCCACGCTGGCGGCGGCGCTGGCCGAGATCCCGTCGGTGCAGCTGTCCGCTGACGGCGCCACCATCGTTCCCGGCACCCCCGGAGCGCCGGCCGCGCCGGGCGACGGCGGGGACGGCCCCGGGGCCGGGGCCGGAACCGGGAACGGCCGGCTTCCCCTGGTCACCGACCTGATGGCGGCGGCCGGCATCGTGGCCAGCAAGTCGGCCGCCCGCCGGGCCGTGGCCGAGGGCGGGGCCTACCTGAACAACCGCAAGGTGACCGACCCCGAGGCGCGCCCGGCCCGGGCAGACCTGCTGCACGGGCGGTTCCTGGTGCTGCGGCGCGGCAAGCGCACGGTCGGCGGCGTGGAGGTGCTCCCGGCCTGACCGGGGCCCGGCTGATCGCCGCTGCCGGGGCCGGGCGCTGCCGGGCAGATCCCGGTTTGTCGTGAACGCCGGCTGTTATCGTGAATCCGGGCCGTGACTGGCGTGCCGGGATGGAAGCAACCATCGGGGAGCGGCCCCGTCACCATGACGTGCTGCCGTGCGCCTGGGCACTTGGTACGAGGAGTGCCAGCGAGGAGTGGCAGCCTGGAGGCGCGGCCGTGAGCACGGATCAGGTTCCCCCGCTGCTGCCGGCGGGCCGGCCCCGCATCGTCGGGATCGTCAACATCACCGCGGACTCGTTCTCTGACGGCGGCCGCTACCTGGCGGCCGGGGCCGCGCTGGCGCACGCCCGGCGGCTGCGGGGGGACGGCGCGGATGTGATCGAACTGGGGCCGGCGGCGAGCCACCCGGGCGCGGCCCGGGTCAGCCCGGCGCAGGAGCGGGAGCGGCTGGCGCCGGTGATCGGCCCGCTGGCAGCGGAAGGCATCCCGGTGTGCGTCGATTCGCTGCAGCCCCGCACCCAGCGGTTCGCGATCGCCAGCGGCGCCGCCTACCTGAACGACATCCAGGGCTTCCCCGACCCCCGCCGGTACCCGGAGCTGGCTGCCGCCCGCTGCCGGCTCGTGGTCATGCACTCGGTCCAGCGGAGCGGTCCTGCCACCAGGGTGGCGACCGACCCGGCCCGGACCTGGGCGGGCATCGAAGAGTTCTTCGCGGCCCGGCTGGCGGCACTGCAGGCGGCAGGCGTCAGCCCGGAGCGGCTCATCGTCGACCCCGGGCTCGGCTACTTCCTCGGCAGCAACCCGGAGCCGTCACTGGCGGCCCTGGCCGGGATCCGGCAGCTGCGGGCCCGGTTCGGACTGCCGGTCCTGGTGTCGCCGTCCCGGAAGTCCTTCCTCCGGGCCCTCACCGGGCGCGGCATCGAGGGGGCCGGGCCTGCCACCCTGGCCGCCGAGCTGTTCGCCGCCTGGCAGGGCGCCGGCTACATCCGCACCCACGACGTGGCCGCGCTGCGCGATGCGCTC
>DASQSC010000327.1:0-2322 GCA_035642555.1 Streptosporangiaceae bacterium
GGTCGCTGGCCGGCTGTCGGACCGGGTCGGTGGCAAGTACTTCCTGATGTCCGGGCTGGTGCTGTTCGCCGTGGGCATGGGGTGGATGGCGCTGATCGCGGAGCCGGGCACCGCCTGGACCCGGTTCCTGCCCGCGCTCACCGTCGCCGGGGCGGGCATGGGCTGCATCTTCGCGCCGATGACCACGGTGGCGATGCGCGACGTCAAGCCCGAACTGGCCGGTGCCGCCTCCGGCGTGCTGAACACCACCCGTCAGGTGGGAGCGGTGATCGGCACCGCGGCGGTCGGGGCGCTGCTGCAGAACCGGCTCGCGAGCGCGATGACCTCGCAGGCCAGGACGCGGCTGGCGGTCTTCCCGCCGCAGTTGCGCGGCAAGCTGGCCGGGCAGTTGCAGCAGGCCGGCCAGAGCGGCGCGGCCGTCGGGACCGGCCAGGGCGGCACCACCAAGCCGCCGCCCGGCGTCCCGGCGCAGCTGGCCCACCGGATCGCGGAGGTCATGCAGGCGATCTTCACCCACGGGTTCGTGGACGCGATGCGCTCGACCCTGGTGATGCCGGTCGCGATACTCCTGCTCGCCGCGCTCTGCTGCCTGCTCATCCGGCGCACGCCGCGCGCCCCCGGCCCCGCCGCGCCCGAGGTCGTCACCGAGACCCCCGCCCGCGCCTAACCGTGCTGCGCGGCCGTACCGCCCCGCGGCAGTCGCCGACCGTCCCGGTGCCGTGCCGTCCCGCGGGCGTAAGCGTAACGGCGCGAGCTGACTGCGACAGGCGCCTCGGGCCCTACGGATCCCAGCCAGCTACGAACGCCGGCCAGCCAGCGGGGCGGTGCGCTACCGGGCCCCCGGTCACCCCGTCAGCTGGCCGGCACGGTGTCAGATGGCGGGCACGAAGGCCGCCTGGCCAAGGAACCGCGCCAGCTCCACCGGCTCGGCCTCGAACGGGAACCGGTCGGTGAAGGCCGGACGCAGGTCTGACAGCCAGGTCGCGTCCGGGTCGAAGTGGGCGAAGAACGGCCGCCCGACCAGCGACGGGTTCCGGGCCTGGATCATGTGCAGGACGAAGACCTGCTGGCCGGCGATCTCCGTGACGCCGTCGACGCAGACCTTGCCCGGCGTAGCCGACATGGAGGGCCCGCGGACGGTCCGGCACAGGCCCGACACGCTCTGATAGGCCTGGCGGTAGATCTCGTAGGCCCGCACCAGCGGCACCGCGAAGTAGTCCTGGGGCCCGGTGTCGCGTTCCACGAACATGTAGTAGGGCACCATCCCCAGCCGGAGCTGCGCCCGCCACATGCCGGCCCAGGTCGCCGGGTCATCGTTGATGGACCGGATGAGCGGCGCCTGGGTCCGGATCATCGCCCCGGCCGACCGGAGCGACCGCACCGCCTCGGCCAGCAGCGGCGGCTCGAGCTCGGCCGGGTGCGAGAAGTGCGCCATGAAGGCCAGGGTCCGGCCGGTCTCGGCCACCTGCTCGAACAGCCGCAGCGTGTCGGCGGCGTCCGGATCGGTGACCAGCCGCTGCGGCCAGTAGGACAGCGCCTTGCTGCCGATCCGGATCGACTCGATGTGCTCAAGCCCCGGCCCGAGCAGCGGCTCGATATAGCGCCGCAGCACCCCGGCGCCCATGATCATCGGGTCCCCGCCGGTGATCAGGACACTGGTCACTTCCTGGTGCTCGCGCAGATAGGCGACCAGCCGGTCGGTGTCGGCGGTGGCCATCTTCAGGTCCGGCTCGTCCACGAACTGCGCCCACCGGAAGCAATAGGTGCAATAGGCATGGCAGGTCTGGCCCTGTTTCGGGAAGACCAGCACCGTCTCGGGGTACTTGTGCTGGACCCCGGGCAGCGGCTCGTCGCCGAGGTCCGGGATGTTGAGCGCGAGCTGCCCGGCCGGATGCGGGTTCAGCCGCATCCGCACTTCATGCACCACCGGCCCTAGCTCCGCATCACCCGCCCCGGCCGCCAGCAGCCCGGCGATCCGGTCCACGTCTGCCGGTGGCAGCATGTCGGCCTGCGGGAAGACAAGCCGGTACATCGGATCGTCAGGCGCCGCGCCCCAGTCGATGAGGTTCTCGATCACGTACTCGTTGGTCCGGAACGGCAGCACCGCCCCGACGGCCTGGACCCGCAGCCGGTCGGCCGGTGCCAGCCCGGCCCGGCGAGTCAGTTCCTCCAGGTGCTTGGCGGTATACGCCCGGAACCTGCGGCCCGGCGCCGGCGCCGGGCTGGTTCGTTCCCGTATTTCAGTCACGCGTGTTCCTCCCGGTTGGTCAGCCCCCGGGCTGCAGGGCGCGCGAGTTGGTCAGCCACCGGCTGGTGCGGCTT
>DASQSC010000328.1:0-3921 GCA_035642555.1 Streptosporangiaceae bacterium
GGCGGCTGACCAGGCTGCGGCTGCCGCCGCCCGCGCGGACGCGGCGCCCGGCCGGGCGCGCCCGGCCGCTCCGGACGGCGCCGCCGGGCTGCCCTGGTACGAGGTGGCGCATGCGCGGCTGGCCGCGGTCGGCCGCCGCGACTGCGGGCCGCTGGAGCACATCCTGCACCGGGAATGGGCGGTCGGGACCGTGCCGCCGCCGCAGCTGCTGCGCGCCGTCGACCGGCTCGCCGAGCTCCCGCGGCCGGTCGCGCAGGTGCTGGCCGGCGGGCTCGACGCGATCCACGTCGGGGCGGGGGGCGTGCCGGAACTGGACGACATGGGCCGGCTGCGCGGCGTCCCGCTCCCGTCCGGGCGGGCGACCTGGGACTCCTGCGCCGGCGCCTACGGCGAGCGGAAGATCATGGTCGGGTCACGGCCGTCAGCGGCTCCCGATGTGATGTGCCACGAGGTCGGGCACGCACTCGACGACATCGACTCGCCGGACGGGGAGTGGCTGTCGGATTCAGCCCCGTTCCAGGCACTGTACGAACGGTGCCGGCCGCTGCTGGCCAGCGACTTCCACCAGCAGCCGGGCCCGGTCGGCCGCCGGGAGTTCTTCGCCGACGCGTTCTCGGCCATCGCCTCCCGGCAGCGGCCGGCGCTCGTCGACATGCTGGGCGGGAACACCAGGACCGCCCTTGACGTCATGCTGTTCTTCAACACCCGCTACGGGATCTGAGTGATCAGCCATGTTCGTGATCAAGCTTCCGAACGGCAACCTGCTGGTACCGGAGTCCGTGCTCGAGCCCGGCGGCGTGACCGGCGACGCATACGTCGAGATCACTCCGCGCGATGCCGACTACCAGCGGCTGGCTCCGGGTGCCGTCTCGCAGGCCGAGCTTGACCAGCGGCGCCGCCGGTGGCAGGAAGGGGATGAGGCGCTCGGCCAGGAGTTCGAGGCGTTCCTGGCGGCCCGCGGCGGGCAGGACAGTCAGGGCAGCGACGGGCAGGGCTGACCGCGACGGGAGGGACGGCGGTATCGGCGGGTCAGGATGCGGGCTGGCCGTCTGGCGACGGCTGCGCGTCTCCCCGCAGCAGGGCACGGACCTCGGACTCGCGGAACCTGCGGTGCCCGCCGGGGGTCCGGATGCTGCTGATGCGGCCGGATGCCGCCCAGCGGGTGACCGTCTTCGGGTCGACCCGGAAAAGAGACGCGACCTCCCCGGGGGTAAGGAGGCGCTCACTGCTGGAGTCCACGATTCATCCCTTCTGGGACCCGATGAGGGGCCTGCCCTCAGTCTGGCGAGAATCGCATGTTTTCTTCCTAGTTTCAGGGAAATTGCACCGGCGGCGTGGCGTGATGTGCGCCTGAACGGCGCCCGGCAGCCCGGAGACTAATGCGAGACGATCTGGTTTCCCTCGCTGACATCGAGGCCGCCGCCAGCCGCCTGGCCGGGGTAGCGACGGCCACCCCGCTGGTGCCCTTTCCCGGCGGCAGGCTGCGGGTGAAAGCTGAATCATTGCAGGTGACCGGTTCGTTCAAGGTGCGGGGCGCGTATAACGCGATCAGCTCGCTGCCAGCGGCGGGCCGGGACAGGGGAGTGATCGCGCATTCCAGCGGCAACCACGCGCAGGCGGTCGCCTACGCGGCCCGGCTGCTGGACACTCCGGCCGTGGTGGTGGTGCCGGACAACGCGCCGGAGGTCAAGGTGGCCGCCGCGCGCCGGCACGGCGCCGAGATCGTCTCCGTCCGGCCCGGCCTCGCGGCCCGGCTCGCCGCCACCGAGCAGCTCATCAGCAGTCACGGCTACACGCTGATCCCGCCGTTCGACGACCGGCGGGTGATCGCGGGCCAGGGGACCGCCGGGCTGGAGCTCGCGGCGGCGGCCCCGGACACCGACCTGGTGGTGGTCCCGGTCAGCGGGGGCGGGCTGATCTCGGGCATCGCCACGGCGGTGCGGGCCCGGCTGCCGGGGACAACGGTCATCGGCGTGGAGCCCGAGCTGGCGGCGGACGCGCGCGACTCGCTGCGGCGTGGCCGGCCGGTTGCCTGGCCGGCCGCGGACACCCAGCGGACGATCGCCGACGCGCTGCGGGTGGAGCAGGTCAGCAGGCTGACGCTGGCGCACATGCGCCGGCACGTGGCCGGCATCGTGACCGTCACCGATGACGAGATGCTGCAGGCGGTGCGGCTGCTGGCGACCGAGGCGCACCTGGTGGCCGAGCCCGGCGGGGCGGCCGCGGTGGCTGCCTGCCTGCTGCGGGGCGATGCGCTGCCCCCCGCCAGGGCCCCGGTGGCGGTGCTGTCCGGCGGCAACATCGACCCGGCCCTGCTGGCCCGGGTGCTGGCACCCGCCGGGAGCGGCGGGCGCGTGCCTTAAGCTGGCACCGTTATGCGTGCCACCGTTGCCTACACGACCGCCCGCATCCTGCTGTTCGTGGCGGCGGCCCTGCTGCTCTACCTCGCCGGCGCCCGCGGGCTGCTGCTGCTCGGGCTCGCCTTGCTGGTGAGCGGGATCGCCAGCTACGTGGTGCTGTCCCGGCAGCGGGACCGGATGGCGGGCGCGTTGTCGGGCCGGCTCCGGTCGCTGCGCACGCGGCTGGATGACGGGACGAAGGCCGAAGACGACGGCACGCCGGCGGCGGGCGGCGAGCGCCCGGCGGGGACCGCTACGCCTCGGTCGTGACCGGCGGCAGCCACCCGCCGTCGGCCAGCAGCCGCAGCACGGTTTCCAGCGCCTCGGCCCGGCTCGTGTCCGAGGTGTCGATCACCAGGTCGGCGTCGCGCGGTTCCTCGTACGGGTCCGACACCCCGGTGAAGTGCTCGATGATGCCGGCCCGGGCCTTGGCGTAGAGCCCCTTCCGGTCGCGCGCCTCGCACACCTCGGCGGGGGTGGCCACGTGGATCAGCAGGAAGTCGCCCACCTCCCGGACCATCGCCCGGACCCGCTCGCGGGCGGCGGCGTAGGGGGCGATGGGCGCGCAGATCGCGATCCCGCCGTGCCGGGCCACCTCGCCGGCCACGTACCCGATCCGGGCGATGTTGAGGTCGCGGTCGGCCGGGGAGAACGACAGCCCGGCCGACAGCAGCTGCCGGACCAGGTCCCCGTCGAGCAGCGACACGGTGCGGTCGCCGCGCTCGATCAGCGCGTCGCGCAGCGCCCTGGCGATCGTCGACTTGCCCGAGCCGGACAGCCCGGTCAGGAACACCACCAGGCCCCGCTGCGCCCGCGGCGGGCGCGCCCGGCGCAGCTCGGCGGCCACCGCGGCCGGGGTGAACCAGGCGGGCACCTCGCCGCCCCGGTCGAGCAGATCCTCCAGCTCGCCGACGGCCAGGTCGGCCGACTCGGTGCCGGGCTCGATGAGCGCGAGCGGCCGCCACACCTCGGCGGCCCGGTCGTACGCCCACTCGCCCGCTGACAGCACCGGGATCAGCGTGCCATCGTCCGCCGTAGCCTGCGCGTCCTGCTCGTCGGCGAGCAGGTGGGTCGCCCCGTAGGCGGCAGCGACCCGGGCCCGGACCGCCAGTTCCCTGGCGGCCGGGACGTTCCTGGCGGCCAGCGGCACCGGCACCACGAGCGTCCCGGGCGGCAGGTGCCTGGTTGCCGCGCGGACGGCGCGGACCAGCGACTCCGGCCGCGCCACCACCTCGGCCGGGCCCGCCACCAGTGGCAGCAGCAGCACCCGGGCCTTGAGCTGCCCGGCCACGTGCCGGAGCTGGCCGATCTGACGGCCGTGCAGCGGCCGCCGGGTGGCGACGGCGAGGACCGGCTCGCCGCCGAGTTCCTCCCGCACCTGCGCGGGCGGCCGGCGCAGCTGCCGGAACGGGCCGTGCTCGGCGTCCCGGCACCGGCTGACCGGCCCGGTCAGCCGGACCATGCCCGGCTGCGTCTCGGCGAGCCTGGCGTGCTTCCCGGCGTGCTCGTCCGGGTCGGCCGG
>DASQSC010000329.1:0-4403 GCA_035642555.1 Streptosporangiaceae bacterium
AGGTCGCGGCGGAACGCGTCGTGCAGCGCGTACATGAGGGTCCAGTCGTCCCGCCAGTCGCGCGTGATGGTGTCGTGCTCGGTCATCGTCTCGTCTCCTCAGCCGGGTTGTCAGTTGGCGATGGCGATCGCGGCGCGGTAAGTGTCCGGGTCGCCGCACACCGCGAGGACCAGGTGGGCCAGGTCGGCCCGGGACACGGTCAGGCCACGGCGGACATTGGTGCCGCGGCGGGTGCGGTAGCGGCCGGTCAGCGGCTTGCGGGTGAGGCGGGGCGGGCGCAGGATGGTCCAGTCCAGGCCGCTAGCCCGGACCACCTGCTCCATCGCCAGGAAGTC
Organism: Streptosporangiaceae bacterium; assembly: GCA_035642555.1. Taxonomy (GTDB): domain Bacteria; phylum Actinomycetota; class Actinomycetes; order Streptosporangiales; family Streptosporangiaceae; genus JAIRTY01. Next base: position 336 of record DASQSC010000329.1, read on the forward strand.
GGTGAACGCGCCCTCGAGGACCCGGTTCACGATCGGTTTGGCCAGGTAGCGCAGCAGCGGCCCGTCACCGTCGGTGAACGGCCCGCTCGCGCTGACCACCACCAGCCGCCGGGAACCGGCGGCCGCCATCGCGGCCGTGATGCTGCGCGCGCTGGCGGTGCACACCTGCACCTGCGCGCTGGCCTTGCGCTCTTCCTTGCGGCGGCTGGGCCCGACCGCCGAGATGACCGCCTCCCGGCCGGCCACCAGGTCGCGGATCGAGCCCGGGTCCATCACGTCGGCCACGGCCACATCGAGCCCCGCCCGCGACGGCACAGCCAGCCGGGCCGGGTCCCGCACCACGGCGAGCACCTCATGCCCGGCGGCCAGCGCCTGGCTGACCACCTGCGTCCCCGTGCCGCCGCTGGCACCGAACACCGTGAGCTTCATGTGTTTCCTCCCCGCCCGCCGGGCCCGGCCCGCGGTGACGGGCGGGCCGAGCCTCGCGGGTGCCGTGACGCTGGTGCCGGCACTGGCCGAGGCTGACTTCCGGCGCTATTGTGTTATGTAAGTCATACAACATGGAGAACATATCATATGGAATCCATAAGGCAAACCAGCCAAGACGATGCCAGGGGGAGGAGACGGCGGGTGACCGCGGTCCGGCAGGCCCTGCGTGAGCTGGCCGCCCAGCTATCGCTGCTGAATCAGCAGGTCAGCGGCCGCCTGGAGCTGCGAGCCAGCGACATCCAGTGCCTGGACCTGATCGGCACCTCCGGGCCGCTCAGCCCCACCGCCCTGGCCAGGCTGGCGGGCCTGCACCCGGCGACCCTGACCGGCATCCTGGACCGGCTCGAACGCGGCCGGTGGATCGCCCGCGACCGCGACCCGGCCGACCGGCGCGGAGTGCTGATCCGCGCCCTGCCCGACCGCAGCCGGGACATCCTGGGCTTGTACGCCGGGATGAACGCGTCGGTGGGCGAGATCTGCGCGGACTACACCGGCGACCAGCTCGAGCTGATCGCCGGGTTCCTGGGCCGGGTCGCCAGCGCCGGCCGCCACGCTGCCGGCGAACTCGGCCGGCCTGGCCCCGGCGGGCGCGGCTGACCGGGCGTCAGCCGCGCCCGTATCCTCACCGGACGTGCGCGCTGGATGGTACGGGGCGGCTCACGGCGGGTGCGCGGCCGGCGCTGGGCGCCGTGCCAGCCGCAGGCGGAGCGACGGGTGATGAGGGGTTCCCGCGGCCCGGCAGGATCGTCCCGGCCGCGGTCCCGGCAAGGGCGAGGCCTGCAGCAACGCCGAAGGCGGTGACGAACCCGTGGCTGAAGGCGCCGGGGGCGGCGTAGCTCCCGGTGGCGGCGAACGCGGCGCCGAGGACGGCGACGCCGAACGCGCCGCCGAGCTGGCGCGTGGTGCTGAACGCGCCGGATGCGGTCCCGATGTCGGCGGGCGGCACGGAGCTGGTGACAGCCCGGGTGAGGGCGGGGATCGATAGCCCGAGCCCGGCGCCGATCATGATCATCGGCGTGATCAGGACGGGGTAGCCGCTGCCGGGGCCGGCGGCAGCGGCGATCCAGGCCACCCCGGCGGCTTGCAGCAGCGAACCGGTCACGACCAGCGTGCGTTCGCCGATCCGGTCCGCCAGCGCGCCGGCCCGGGGACCGACCAGGAGCGGCGCGATGCCCCATGGCAGCAGCCGCAGCCCGGCGCCGAGCGGGTCCTGGCCGGCCACCACCTGCTGGTACTGCGGCATCAGGAAGATCACGCCGGTAAGCGAGGCGTTGATGACGAAGATCGCGATGTTTCCGGACGTGAACGCCGGCGAGCGCAGCAGCCTGGGCGGGAGCATCGGGCGCGCCGCCCGGCGCTCCCAGGCCGCGAACCCGGCCGTCGCCACAGCCCCTCCCGCGAGCGCGCCGATGACCTCGGCGCTGCCCCAGCCCGCCGCGTTGCCGCGGATCAGCCCCCACACCAGGCCCAGTGCCGCGACGGTGACCAGCACCAGCCCAGGCAAGTCCAGGCCGCCGTGCTTCCCCGGCTGACTCTCCCCGGCCGACCTCCCGGCAGGCCGCGTCGCCTCGCGGACCCGGGTGAGCAGCAGCGGGATGGCCGCGAGGGCGACCGGCACGTTGAGCCAGAAGATCCACTCCCAGCCCAGGCCCTGGGTGACCGCCCCGCCCAGCACCGGCCCGGCCACTGCTGCCAGGGCGGTCACGCCCCCATAGATCCCGATCGCCCAGCCCCGCCGCGCGGGCGGGAACGCCCCGTTCAGCAGCGCCAGCGCCATCGGCATGATCGCCGCAGCGCCCGCCCCCTGCACCGCGCGCGCGGCGATCAGCGTCCCGGCATCCGGGGCCAGGGCGCATCCCGCCGACGCCATCGCGAACACGGCGAGCCCGGCCGCGAAGACCCGGCGGCGGCCCAGTCGGTCGCCCACTGCCGCAGCGGTCATCAACAGCACCGCGAAGCTGAGCGTGTAGGCGCTGACCGTCCACTCCAGGTCCGCCAGCGACGCGCCCAGGTGCCGCCGGATGGCGGTCAGGGCGGTGGCCACGACCATCACATCCAGGATCACGATGAACGACCCCAGCGACGCCAGGCCCAGCACCCACCGCTGCTCCCGGCTCGTCCGGGTCGTCCCGGCCGGCCGGGCAGCTGTCCTTACCCGTTCTTGAACCACGTGGCTTCTCCTCGCTGCCCGGTTCTGGCTTCCGCTGTGTTGGGACCCGCCACGGGCAGGAAACTGGCCGGCGGCACAGCGGCCAGTTTCGGCAGCGGATGGTGTCAGTAGCTGGGAAGGAACTTCAGGCGGGAGGCGCCGTGCGAGAAACAGCTGACGTGACCGGGCGGTTGCTGGCGAGCGCCCGCTCCGGCGACCAGGATGCGTTCGCCGATCTCACCGGGCCGTTCCGGCGCGAGCTTCAGGTGCACTGCTACCGGATCCTCGGCTCGATCGCCGACGCCGAGGACATGCTGCAGGAGACGATGATGGCTGCCTGGCGCGGACTGGACCGGTTCGAGGAACGATCGTCGCTGCGCACCTGGCTGCATACGATCGCCACCAACAAGTGCCTGAACCAGCTGCGCGCCAGCCGCGGGACATCGCTGTCAGCGCCGCCGGTGCCGCTGCCCGAGCCCACCCGCAGCGGCGAGCCGCTGTGGCTGGAGCCCTACCCCGACGACCTGCTCGGCGGCCTGGCGGATGCCGCGCCCGGGCCGGACGCGCGGTATGAGGCCCGCGAATCGGTGTCCCTGGCCTTTGTCGCCGCCTTGCAGCACCTCCCGCCCCGGCAGCGCGCCGCGCTGGTGCTCCGCGATGTGCTCGGCTTCCGGGCCGCCGAAACCGCGGGCATCCTCGGCTGCACCCTCGGCGCCGCGAACAACCTGCTCAAGCGCGCCCGGGCCACGATCGCCGATCACCTGCCGCCCGGCGGGCGCGACCAGGCGCCGGTGCCCGGATCCGCGCGTGAGCGGCAGGTCAGCGCCGCCTTCGCCGACGCCTTCGAGCGCGGCGACGTTGCTGACATCGTCGCCTTGCTCACCGGCGATGCCTGGCTGACGATGCCGCCGTTCCCGTTCGAATATCAGGGCGGCGACGCGATCGGGCACTTCCTGTCCGCCGTCCCGTTCCGCCACGGAAGCCGGCTCAGCCGGCTCGTCCCCACCCGCGCCAACGGCCAGCCCGCCTTCGGCCGCTACCTGCGCGACCCGCACGCCCCGATCAGCCATGCGCACGGCCTGATCGTGCTCACCCTCGCCGGCGACCGCATCAGCGCCATCACCGGCTTCTACGACAACAGCGTCCTGCTGAGATTCGGGCTCCCCCGCACCCTCCCCGATTAGGGGCGTGCCCCGTGGGCTTGCGGAGCGACCCTGCCGCGGCCGCGGCCGGTGCGAAAGCCTGGTGAGACGATGGTCGCCTGAGAGCCCGGCCGGGGGTGAGGAGCAGATGGGCGCGGTCATGGTCGAGCGGGATGCCGTCATGACGGCGGTCCGCGCGCTGACCGCGGACGCGCTGGCGGGCCGCGGCGGCGCGCTGTTCGTGGCCGGCGAGGCGGGGCTGGGGAAGACCACGGTGCTGGAGTATGC
>DASQSC010000330.1:0-2840 GCA_035642555.1 Streptosporangiaceae bacterium
GACTGCGCGGTGATCGGCATCCCGGACGAGCGCCGGGGCGAGCAGGTGAAGGCGTACGTGGTGCCGATGCCCGGCTACCGGGCCGACCCCGGCGAGATCACCGACTTCTGCGCGCGGCGGCTGGCTCCCTTCAAGGTCCCCACGGTGTTCGAGTACCGGCAGGAGCTGCCGAAGAACATGCTGGGCAAGGTGCTGCGGCGGGTGCTGCGGGAGGACCATTCCGGCGGCGGCGGGTACGCGCCCGAGCCAACCCGCCCGGCCCCGGCGGCCCGGCCGCCCGCCACCGCGGGCCCGCCCGCTGAGCGCTGGCCCGCCGAGTATCCCTCTGGCCGGCCAGGCTAGGGCGGGCCAGAGGGCATGCCCTAACGTAAGGCCGTGGCCACCGGAACCGAGCATGTCAGCCGGCAGGTGCACGAGTACGTGCTCGCGCACACCACCCCGCCGGACCCGCTGCTGGCCGAGCTGATCGAGGAGACGGCGCGGCGCTACCCCGCCCAGGCCCGCCTCCAGATCGGCCCGGAGCAGGGCACGTTCATGACCCTGCTGGCGCGGCTGACGGGTGCCCGGCAGGCGGTCGAGGTCGGGACCTTCACCGGCTACTCCGCCATCTGCCTGGCCCGCGGGCTGGCCGACGGCGGCAGGCTGATCTGCTGTGACGTGAGCGAGGAGTGGACCTCGCTGGCACGCACGTTCTGGCAGCGGGCGGGCCTGGCGGACCGGATCGAGCTGCGGCTGGGCCCGGCCCTGGACACGCTGCGCTCGCTGCCGCCCGGGCCCGGGCTCGATCTCGCCTTCATCGACGCGGACAAGACGGGGTACCGGTCGTACTGGGAGGAGATCGTGCCGCGGATGCGGGCCGGCGGGGCGATCCTGGTGGACAACACGTTCCTGCACGGGCGGGTGTTCGAGGCCGGCCCCGACCCGGACGCCCGCGCGATCGCCGAGTTCAACGAGCACGTGATGACCGACGACCGGGTCGAGCTGGCGATGCTGTCGGTCGGCGACGGGCTGACGATCGCCCGCCGCCGGTAGCGGCGCCGCGGGCGGCGGGGCGGGCGGCGCGGGCAGACGTGGCCCCGGGCCACGGTCCCAACTTCGCGATTAGGACCCAGCTTGTGGCTCGCTCCGCCAGAATGTCGCCCATGGCTGACGCCAGCGACCCGGCGTACCTGCGGGTGCTCGAGGACCTGCGCACGCAGATCCGCGAGGGCCTGCTCGGGCCCGGGTCGCGGGTACCGTCCCGGAACGGCATCATGGCCAGGTACGGCGTCGGCGAGACCGCGGCCAAGCACGCGCTGCAGGTGCTGGCCGCCGAGGGCCTCATCGAGACCCGGGCGGGCTCGGGCTCCTATGTGCGGGCCATCCCCGCCACCCGCTACCTCGACCACGACCGGCTCCATTTCCCCGGGTCCCCATTCGGGATGGGGGCCGGGCCGGGCGCCGCCGGGACCGCCGCCTGTCCCCGCCCGGACGGGGAGCCGGCGGCCGCCGGGAACGGGCTGCCGCGCCGGCTGTCGTGGGAGCACGAGACCCAGCGGGTGGTCCCGCCGCCGCACATCGCCCGCCGGCTCGGCCTGGCCGTCCGGGACCTGGCGACCAGGACCGCGTACCTGCTGACCGCCGACGGGTCGCCGGTCCAGTTCGCCACCAGCTACGAGCCGGCGGATCTGACCGCAGACACGCCGGTGGCGTTCCCGGAGCAGGGCCCGTTCGCCGGCCGCGGGGTGGCCGAGCGGATGCAGGTGCTCGGCGTGAGCGTGGACCAGGTGGCGGAGGACATCTCGGTGCGGCCGTCGCTCACCGCCGAGGCCTCCGTCCTCGGCATCGCCCCCGGTGCGCCCGCGCTGGTGATCGAGCGGGCACACCAGGCAGCCGGGCGGGTGGTCGAGATCAGCGAGATCGTCGTCCCGGCGGACCGGTTCCGGCTCCGGTACCTGTTCCCGCTCCCCCCGGCCCCGGCCGCAGAACCCGCCGCGGCGGTGCCCGCCGCAGCCGGGGCCGGCCAGGCCGGCGCGGGATGATCCGGCCCGCCGGGCCCGGCGACATCCCGGCGATCCATCGGCTGATCCTGGACCTCGCCGCGTACGAGGACGGCCTGGCCGAGGTCACGGCCACCGAGGAGGACCTGCGACGGGCCCTGCTGGCCGCCCCGCCAGCGCTGTTCGCGCACGTCGCTGAGGAGGACGGCGAGGTGGCCGGGTTCGCGGTATGGTTCCTGAGCTACTCGACCTGGACCGGCAGCCACGGGATCTACCTGGAAGACCTCTACGTGCGGCCGGAGCGGCGCCGGGGCGGCCACGGCCGGGCGCTGCTGGCCGAGCTGGCCCGGATCTGCCTGGAGCGCGGCTACCAGCGGCTGGAATGGTCGGTGCTGGAATGGAACGAGCCCGCCCGACGGTTCTATGAATCACTGGGCACGGTGCCGCTGGCCGAGTGGACGAGGCAGCGGCTGGCCGGGGCCCCGCTACGGGAATTGGCGCAAGGGCAGCGCCCTGGTATATAGTCGCAACCGGCGGGTCATCATTCCGCCGTTGCGGTTCTCGCCTTCGGTGCCTTTTTCCCCGCCTTCCTGATCACGGCCGTCCTGGCCAGGTCTTCCTGAGGGCGCGCAGGCCTTGCTCCTGCCCTGCTCCTCGCACTTCCTGGCACTTCATGCGCACGGCCATTCCCGGCGCACAATTCGCGCCAGCAATGCTATTCAGCCTGCCTCAGAAAGGAATTTTCAGCATGCCTGTCATCACCCAGGAAAATCCCGCCGGCACGCGCGAAAGCCCGGCCGCGCGGGGCGCGCGGGCCGGCGCCGGCGCCCGCCCGGCGCCGGTGCCGGTGTCTGGCATCGT
>DASQSC010000331.1:0-6448 GCA_035642555.1 Streptosporangiaceae bacterium
CCCTGGCTGGCCGCCGACTCCCGGGGCCGGGGCGGCGCGCTCACGGCCCGGTTCCCCGCCAGCCACCCGGTGGCCGGGTCCGCCGCCAGCGGGCCGCAGAAGTGCCAGCCCTGGGCGGCATCGCAGCCCATGTCCCGTAGCACCGCGGCGGCCTCGGGCGACTCCACCCCCTCGGCGACCGACCGGATCCCGAGCCCGCTCATGAGCTGCGCCAGCGACCGGACGATGAGCTGGTCGTCGGGACTGCCCAGCAGCCGGCCGACGAACGAGGCGTCGATCTTGATCTCGCTCACCGGCAGCCGCCGCAGCCGGACCAGCGAGGAGTAGCCGGTCCCGAAATCATCCAGGCTGAGCGGGATGCCGACCGCCGCCAGCGCCTCCGCGGTGGCGATCACCCGGGCCGGCTCGCTCGCCAGCGTGCGCTCGCTGATCTCAAGGATCACCGCGTCCGGCGGCAGCGAGTGCTCCGCCAGGCCGCGCTCTAACGTGTCGGTGAGGCCGGTGTCCTGCAGGTCGCGGGCCGACAGGTTCAGCGACACCGGCACGGCCAGCCCGTCCCGCCGCCAGCGCGCCGCCTGCCGCAGCGCCGCGTCCACCACCCAGGCGGTGATGTCGCGCATCAGGTAGGACTGCTCGGCCACCGGCATGAACTCGCCGGGCAGCAGCAGGCCCCGCTGCGGGTGCCGCCACCGGACCAGCGCTTCCACGCCGCAGGTGGCCCCGTCGGCCAGCAGCACCTTCGGCTGGTAGTGCAGCTCAAGCTCGCCGCGGTCGATGCCCCGGCGCAGGTCGCCGAGCAGGGCCAGCCGGGCCGGGGAGTTCCGGTCGGAGTCGCTCACGTACCGCTCGACCCCGGTGCGCCGGTCCTTGGCCAGGTACATGGCCACGTCGGACCGCTGCAGCAGGACCTCGACCAGGGTCGCGTCGTCCGGGTAGATCGCGATCCCGATGCTGGCCTCGATCTCGAAGACCATGCCCTCCAGCCGGACCGGCTCGGCCAGCGCGGCCCGCAGCCGGGCGGCCACCTCCCGGGCGCTGCTCACCTCCCGCACCATCGGCAGCAGCACGGCGAACTCATCCCCGCCCAGCCGGGCAACCACGTCGCCGGGCCGGACGCTGTGCGTGAGCCGGTGCGCCACCACCCGCAGCAGCTCGTCCCCGACCGCGTGCCCGAGCGTGTCGTTGACTTCCTTGAACCGGTCCAGGTCAAGCAGCAGGAACCCGGCCCGGCGGCCCAGCCGCGACGCGTCGATCAGGGCGTCGGCGGTCTTGCGGAGCAGCATGGTCCGGTTCGGCAGGCCGGTCAGCTCGTCGTGCAGCGCCTGGTGCTCGCGCTGCACTGACACCGCCGCGCTGGCATAGATGGCGGTGAGCGGGAGCAGGAACAGCAGCAACAGCAGCACCGAGCGGGCCATGACCACGACCACCATCGGGGCCGCGGCCAGCAGCACCAGCGTGACGAACGCCTGGTAGGGCAGGGCCTTGCGGAAAGTGTGCCCGACCGGCGCCCGGGCATGCAGCGCCACCCAGACCCCGGTCAGCACGAAGTTGACGACGAAGAAGGCGGCCGCCGCCAGCGCCACCAGCAGCAGCTGCCGGTTGCCGGGGACCCACGGGGCCAGCGGCCGGGGCTGGATGCCGGCCACGGCCAGCACCACCGCGGCGGCCCCCAGGCTGAGGGCGCTGCGCGCCACGCTGAACCCGGCCCGGAACGCGGGCTGCCTGTCCATCGCCGCCGCGATCAGGGTGGTTACCGAGCGCAGCAGCACCGCCACCGGAAATCCCCAGTACAGGAGGGCGGCGAAACAGAAAGTAATCGAGGCGACGCCGGAATCCCGATCGGATTTGGCCGGCGCGAAGATCGGCCGCAACTCGCCGACCAGCGCCAGCAGCGCTACCGCCCAGAACAGCGGCCCATGCGCCAATTTCCCGAATCCGGCGGACGCGAGGACGCTCAGGCCCGTCCCGAGGACGGCCAGGCCTGCAACCGTGACCGCGGTTAGGTAGATCCACAACGGCGAGCCGACCCGCGGGGCGATGTCCCTGGTGTCGTTCGGATCCCTCATTGCGTCCCTTATACCTGGGAGTCGCCGGCCGGATACGCGTTACTCCAGGGCAAGATTATGGCGCAATCCATACTTGACGAAGCCAGTTGCCTACGATCCGTTACAGGCGATGTCTTCCCGGATGATGATTACGCAGGTCAGAACGGGAATGGCGGGTGGCGGAAGTTTCTGGCCCGGCGCGTCGGCCAGCACGAGCGGCGCGCGGGACCGCCGGCCCCTATCCGGCTGGCTCCGCTGCCGCCCGGGCGGCCTCGGGCCCCTGCTCGAGCAGGACCTGCAGCCCCGCCTCAGCCAGCACCGGGATCCCGAGGTCGCGTGCCTTGTCGTACTTGGAGCCGGGGCTGTCGCCCGCCACCACGAAGTCGGTCTTCTTCGACACCGAGGAGGACACCTTGCCGCCCTGCGAGGTCACCGCCTCAGCGGCCTCGTCCCGGGTCAGCCCGCTGAGCGTGCCGGTGAGCACCACAGTGACGCCGGCCAGCCGCCGGTCCCCGCCCGTACTGGTCCAGCCCTCGTCCGCCAGCGTCACCCCCGCCGACCGCCACTTGTCCACGATCGCGACGTGCCAGTCCACCGTGAACCACTCGATCACCGACGCGGCGATGGTCGGGCCCACCCCCTCCACCACCGCGAGCCGGCCCGCCGGCGCGGCCACGATCGCATCCAGTGAGCCGAACTCGGTCGCCAGCGCCCGCGCCGCGGTCGGCCCGACGTGCCGGATGGACAGCGCGACCAGCATCCGCCACAGCGGCCGCCGCCGCGCCTCCTCCAGGTTCACCAGCAGCTTGCGGGCGTTGACGGTCAGGCCGCCCTGCTTGTTCGTGAAGAACGGGCAGCTGGCCAGCTTCTCCTCGGTCAGCAGGAACAGGTCTCCCTCGTCGGTGACCAGCTTCGAGTCGAGTAGCGCCACGACGGCCTCGTAGCCCAGCACCTCGATGTCCAGTGCCGACCGGCTGGCCAGGTGGAACAGCCGTTCCCGCAGCTGCGCGGGGCAGGACCGGGCATTCGGGCAGCGCCAGTCCACCCCGCCCTCCTCCCGCACCAGCGTGGTCCCGCAGGCGGGGCACTCGGCCGGGAACTCGAACTCCCGCTCCTGCCCGGTCCGCAGGTTGGTCACCGGCCCGACGATCTCCGGAATCACGTCGCCTGCCTTGCGCAGGATCACCATGTCCCCGATCAGGACTCCCTTGCGCTTGAGCTCGTCGGCGTTGTGCAAGGTGGCCCGGTCCACCGTGGAGCCGCTCACGACCACCGGCTCCATCAGCCCGAACGGGGTGACCCGCCCGGTGCGGCCGGTGTTGACCCGGATGTCGAGCAGCCGGGTGTTGACCTCCTCCGGGGGGTACTTGTAGGCGATCGCCCAGCGCGGCGCCCGGCTGGTCGCCCCCAGCGCCCGCTGCTGCTCAAGCTGGTCGAGCTTGACGACCACCCCGTCGATCTCGTACGGCGGGTCATGCCGGTGCTCGCCGTACCAGGCGATGTACTCCCGCACCCCGGCCAGGTCGCCGACCACCTTGACCAGTTCGCTGACGGGCAGGCCCCATTCGGCGAGCCGCTGGTACCAGCCCGACTGGGTGGCGGGCACGGTGTCGGCAACGGCGGGCACGTCGGGCGCTGGCATGCCGCTGGCCGCGGAATCCCCGCCCGGCACCGCCAGCCCGTGCACGATCATGCCCAGCGGCCTGGTGGCGGTGATCCGCGGGTCCTTCTGGCGCAGCGACCCGGCCGCGGCGTTGCGCGGGTTGGCGAACGGCGGCCTGCCCATCCCGGTCAGCCGCTCGTTCAGCTCCTCGAACGCGGCGACCGGCAGGAACACCTCGCCCCGCACTTCCAGCTCGGCCGGCAGGTCCGCGCCGGTCAGCCGCATCGGCACGGCGCCGATCGTGCGCAGGTTCGGGGTGACGTCCTCGCCGGTGACGCCGTCGCCGCGGGTGGCTCCCCGCACCAGCCTGCCGTTCCGGTAGACCAGCGCCACCGCCAGCCCGTCGATCTTCACCTCGCACAGGTAGGGCCCGCCGCCGCCGAGCCGCGCCACCCGCTCGGCCCAGGCGTCGAACTCCTCCCCCGAGAAGGTGTTGTCCAGGCTCAGCATTGGCTCCAGGTGCTGGACCGGCGTGAACAGGGTGGACAGGCCGCCGCCCGGCCGCTGGGTGGGCGAGTCCGGCGTGCGCAGCTCCGGATGGGCTTCCTCCAGCCCCCGCAGCTCGCGCATGAGCACGTCGTACTCGGCGTCCGAGACCGTCGGCGAGTCGAGCACGTAGTACTGGTAGTCGTACTCGGAGACCTCGGCGCTCAGCTCGGCGTGCCGCCGCCGCGCACTGTCGATGTCGGCCGGAATGCTCACCCCGTCCCCTCCTCGATCAGCTCCGGCAGCAGCCGGGCCGCCTCCCGGCAGCACTCCAGCGCGGCCCGGGCGTACCCGGGGCTCGCGCCCGCCAGCCCGCAGGCCGGCGTCAGCACCACCTGCTCGCTGGTCCCGGCAGGCCCGCCGCTGCCGGGCGCGGCCGGCCATCCGAGGCGCCGCCACAGCACGCTCACCCGCTCGGCCGCCGCCCGCGCGGACGGCGGCTGCGCCGGGCCGGGCCGCTGCGCATCCTGGGCGGAACCGGTGGCGGGCGGCATGGCGGGGACGACCCCCGCCAGGATCCCCAGGCCGGCCTCCACCGTTTCCGCCAGCACGTCCTCCTCTTCCCGGCGGAGCTGGCCCAGGTCGAAACCCGCGGCGCCCGCACCGGCCCGGCGGATGATTTCGAACGGTATCCGCCTCGCGCAGCAATGGACGATGGTGAAGGCCGGCCCAGCGGCAACCAGGACCCGCAGCCGGTCCGCCGCGTCCGCCGGGTCGGGGGCCGGCAGCCGGTTCAGGCCGCTGGCGGTGCCGATGCCTCCGCTCAGCACCGCGGGCAGGGACGGCTCATCCAGCTGGAGCAGCACCTGCGCGCCGGGCACCCGCTTGCGGACCTCTGCTACGTGGCCGGCGACGCCTTCGGCGAGCGAGGCGGTCAGGTCGGCCACCGCGCCGGGATCGGCCAGCGCCGGGTCCTGGCTGCGGGCGAGCTCGATGCTGGCCGCCAGCGTCCAGGGCCCGCACACCTGGATCTTCAGCGGTCCCTGGTAGCCGGGCACGGCCTCTTCCAGCGCGTCGAGGTCGGACGAGAGCATGCCGCGGGCCCGGCTGAGGTCGCGCCCGGGCCGGGCCGCGAACCGCCAGCCGGCCGGGGTGAGCTCGGCCGGGAGATCGACCAGCAGCGCCGCAGCCCGGCCGGCCAGCCCGGCGCCCGGCCCGCGGGCCGGAAGCTCGGCCAGGTGGGGCAGGTCCGGCAGCTCGCCGGTGATCACGCGCATCGCCTCGGCCGGGTCGGTGCCCGGCAGCGAACCGACCCCGGTCGCGCTGCCCGCCCGCCACGGCAGTGCTAGCTCGGGGGGACCCTCTGCTGGCCGGGGGACACCCCCGATCCCCCGATGGCCCCACACCCCCCCGCCTCTGTGCTGTTCGTCTGCTGCCACCCTGCCGAGCTTAGGACCTGCGACCGTCCCGCTGCCCGGACCGCACCGATGAGTCTGGCGGCCGGCGGTCGTCTCAGCTAGCGCCTGCCGGGACGGGCGTGCCTGAGTGCGGGATCGGCCGCCGGTCCCGGCAGGCCGACCAGCATCCCTGCCGGACCGGAGGCTCGCATGACTGACCAGGACGCAGCCGGCAGCGTGGTGTCGAGCGACGGCACCCGTATCGCCTTCGGCCGGTACGGCTCCGGCGCGCCCGTCGTCCTGGTCGGCGGCGCCTTCACCGACCGGCTGGGGCTGGCGCCGCTGGCGTGGGCGCTGGCGCCGCACTTCACGGTCTACGCCTACGACCGCCGGGGCAGGGGCGCCAGCGGGGACACGGCACCGTACGCGGTGAACCGCGAAGTCGAGGACCTGGCCGCGGTGATCGGCGAGGCCGGCCAGGCTGCCTGCCTGTTCGGTCATTCCTCCGGCGCCACGCTGGCGCTGCTGGCCGCCGCGAACGGGCTGCCGGTCCGCAGGCTCGGGCTCTACGAGCCGCCGTTCATTGTGGACCACAGCCGCACCCGGCCCCCGCCCGACCTGGCATCGCGCCTCACCGCCCTGGCGGTCGCCGGGCGCGAGGGCGAGGCACTCGAGTACTGGCTGACCCACACGGCCGGGGTGCCGGCCGACGGCCTCGCGGAGCTGCGCGACTCGCCGTCGTGGGCGGCGCTGGCGGCAATGGTGCACACGGCGGCCTACGACGCCACGATCATGGCCGATTACATGACCGGCAGACCGCTGCCGCCGGAATGGGCGGCGCTGGTCACGGTGCCCGCCCTGGTCATGGCCGGAGAAGAGAGCGGGGACTGGGCCCGCAACTCGGTGCGGGCGCTGAC
>DASQSC010000332.1:0-2869 GCA_035642555.1 Streptosporangiaceae bacterium
CCCGCAGGCGCCGATCAAGGACGGCTCGAGCTTCGCCGTCGTCGTGAACTACACGGGCCGGCCGGGCGTGCACAACGACGGCGACGGCACGACCGAGGGCTGGTTCCGCGCCACCGGCGGCAGCTTCGTCACCACTGAGCCGGTTGGCACCGAAGACTGGATGCCGCTGAACGACTATCCGGCGGCCAAGCCGACGTACGACTTCTACGACACCGTCAACCCGGGCAAGACCACGATCGCGAACGGCGACCTCGTATCGGTGACGCAGAACGCGCCGGACTCGAACTTCCCCAGCGGGTCGGTCACCTCGCACTGGCATTCGGCCGCCACGATCGCCAGCTACCTGGTCGAGGACAGCGTCGGCAACTACACGTTCTCAACCCGCGCGGGCAGCGACGGAATCACCTATAAAGAGGCGCAGGACAGCTCCATCAGCGCGTCGCAGCAGGCCGACAACAAGGCGGTAATGGATCAGCAGCAGGACATTACCGATTTCGAGAGCCAATTCAACGGGCCATTCCCGTTCGATACGGACGGCGTTGCGGTAGGCACTCCTCCGGCCAGTTTCGAGGAGGAGATGCAAACGATGATCACCTTCGCCGGCGGCCGGACCAGCCTCAGCACCCTCTACCACGAGAACATGCACCAGTGGTGGGGCGACAACGTCACCGAGGGCAGCTATGCGATGACCTTCTTCAAGGAAGGAATGGCCCAGCTCGCCCAGTACATGCAGGCGGCGCGCAACGCTGAGATCGCGGCCGGCGGGCCAGGCACGACGGCCGGCCAGCAGGCTTTCCAGGCCAGCCTCATCGCGCAGTTCAACGCGAACTATGCGCGGACCGGGAGCTTCTGGTCAGCGGCGCCGTCGAATCCGACGCCGTTCGGGCTGTTCTCCAGGAGCCCGACGTACCAGCGGCCCGCCACGGCCTATATCGCGCTCTGGCAGATCCTCGGCACCGCCAGGTTCACCCAGGTCCTGCAGCACGTCCAGCAGGCATACGGCGGCGGCTCCATCACCGAGCCGCAACTCGAAGCCGCGTTCCAGCAGGAATTGCCGAACCAGAGCCAGGCATGCCGGGCCGAGCTCAGCCAGTTCTTCACCCAGTGGTTCGACACCGCCTACCCGGCGCCCACCGGCGCGACGGAGCCGGCTATCACCGGACCTGGACTCGCCGGCGCGGGCTTCTACGGCACCACCGGAGGTGAGTGCAGGCAGGTCTGACCGCCGGCGGTGAAGTCCAGCAGCAGCTTGCTGGTCGCCTCGGGCGCTTCGATGATGGGCAGGTGCCCGACATCGGGCAGCATCTCAACCCGCGCGTCCGGCACCGCGTCGTACTGGTGTGCCGACGCCGGATCCCAGCGGGGGTCAGCAGCGCCGAAGATCACCAGCACCGGGACGTCGAGGGCGGCGAGGCGATGCGGCACGCTCCGTTCGGCGATGTACGCGCCGTTCCGGGCCAGCACCGTCCTCATCGCGCGGTACGTGATGGCGCGGACCCCGGCGATCAACTCGTCCGGGAGGTCCACCGGGTGAGCGGCTGTCGCGCTGATCCCACTGCGGATCATCGCGTCTGAACGCCTCCGCCACAGGAGCGGGCCGAGCGGCGGGGCCAGCAGTGCCCGGAGGATGAACGGCTGCCGGAGGAGCGCATCGGGACTCGGGCCGGTGCTGATCAGCGCCATCGAGCCCACGAGGCCGGGACGCTGTTCGGCGAGTGCGGTAGCGACGTAGCCGCCGCTGGAGTGCGCCGCCACGGCGACGCGGCGAAGCCCGAGGTCATCCAGCAGCCCGGCCACGCGGCCCGCCTGCGCGGGCACGTCGTATGACGGCGCTGGCGGGGACTGGCCGCAGCCCGCGAGGTCGACCCGGATGACGTGATGGTCGCCGGAGAGTGCCGGGACCATCGGGATCCAGCTGCCGCCCGAGGCCCCCGATCCGTGGATGAGCAGCAGCGGCGGCGCCTGCGGCGGGCCGTCGTGGACTACGTGCATCCCGTGCGATTGCTCAACGTTGTTGTCACTCATGCAGCGACTATGCCCGGGCGGCCGGCTACCCGTCTTGGACAAATGTTCCGTGCGGGGCCGGCGCGGGAGGAGCGATGCCCCTTAGGCTCATCCGGTGGCCCGGTACTTCGACATCCATCCGGCCAGCCCGCAGCGGCGCGCGATTAGCCAGATCGCCGATATCGTCCGGGAAGGCGGCGTGATCGCCTACCCGACGGACTCCTGCTACGCGCTCGGCTGCCAGCTCGGCAACGCCGGCGGCATCACGAGGATCAGATCGATCCGCCAGCTCGATGAGAGGCACCACCTCACGCTGGTGTGCCAGGACTTCGCTCAGCTAGGCCAGTTCGTGTACCTCGCCAACCCGGTGTTCCGGGCCATCAAGCCGGCGACCCCGGGCAGTTACACCTTCATCCTGCCCGCGACCAAGGAGGTGCCGCGCAGGCTGCAGCATCCAGGGAAGAAGACCGTCGGGGTGCGGATCCCAAGGCACGTGGTTGCCCAGGCGCTGCTCGCCGAGATCGGTGAGCCGCTGGTGTCGAGCACGCTGCTGCTGCCCGGCCAGGAAGAGCCGATGACTCAGGGGTGGGAGATCGCCGATCAGCTCGGTCACGTCCTGGACGCGGTGATCGACTCCGGCGACTGCAGCACGGAGCCGACAACGGTCATCGACTTCTCCCAGGACAAGCCCCAGATCCTGCGGCGCGGAGCAGGCGACACCGCCCGGTTTGAGTGAACGTTGACCCGGTCACCCCGCGTGGGAGAGCACGTGCTGGGCGACCTGGGAGTGGGTGGCAAACCATATCCCTTGCCTGGCAGCAATGTGATCGATGAGCTCGGTCAGGACCGCCATGCGAGAGCGGTG
>DASQSC010000333.1:0-3000 GCA_035642555.1 Streptosporangiaceae bacterium
CGGTCGTCCGGCTCGCGCTGGTACGCGTGGTAGCTGGGGTCGCCGGTGTCGGTGACCACCCGGATGGAAAGGATCTTGGCCCGCGGCGCGGCGCCCATGATCCCGTCGGCTGCCCCCGGGCCATGTCCGTGGCCGGCGACGAGGGTCGCCATCCAGGTCCCGTGCGTGCCCCAGTCCGGGTTCGAGCGCGGGGTGTGCACCCCGGTCAGGTCGGGGCCGGTCGTCACCGAACCCGAGAGGTCAGACCCATGCGGGTTCACGCCGCTGTCGATCACCGCGACCGTCACGCCCTGGCCCTGGGTCTGTGCCCAGGCATCCGGGGCCCCGATCATGCTCAGCACCCAGGACTGCTGGTCACGCACGTGGTCGGCGCTGGCAGGGACGGCGGAGAGCAGGGCCAGCGCGAATCCGGTGGCCAGCACGAGAGCCGCAGCCATGGCCCGGCTGCGGGGAGGGACGCCGGTCAGCATCCGGGCGTTCCCGGGCAACGGGGGGCCGGCGGCTGCGCGCCCACGCCGGACTCCACGGCCTGCCCGGCTCCCCTGGCCAGTGCGAGCATCTCGGCGGTCGCATAGGCGTCGGCGGCCTGCGGCACCCGCGGCCGGCCGTCGGCGAAGCCGGCCGCCGCCATGATCAGGTACGGGCCGCTGCCAGCCGCCCACGACAGCTGCCGCTGCGGGTTGCCGAACCGGGCGGCCAGCGTGTGGGAGAACGGGACCGCGCGGACGGCCGGCGGGGCCTTCCCGCCGGGCAGGTCGCCTGCCGCCGCGCTCTCGGCCGCGGCGCTGCGGAACACGGCCACGCCGACGGTGACCGCCATTGTCCCGGTGGCGTCCGAGTACGTCGACCGCAGCACGGCCACGCAGCCATGCCTGCTCAGCATCCGGGCCAGCGACGGGTCGGCGGCGGCCCGGCAGGCCGCCTGCGGCGCGATCCCGGCCCGGGAGGCGGTGAGCTCAAGGCCCCGGGCTCCTGCCAGCGCCGAGCCGGGCAGCTGGTAGCGAACGGTGCCGGGGAAGATGTGACCGGCCGTCCAGGCCCGCCACCGGGCGCCCATCTCCCACGCCGTGATCTGCTGCTGCTGGGCGGTGCTGAACGTGCGGGGCAGGACTCCGATGACGATTCCCGCCGCGGCGACGCCGAGCCCGGCCAGGCTTCCGATCAGCCCGAGCCTGGCCAGCCAGGAGCGCCCCTGGCGACGGCGTCCCGGGCCGGTGGCAGGGGCTCGCCGGTGCGACGCGCGCCTGCGTCCCGGGGCTTCCGACCAAGTCGCCACACCGGAAATCGTACGTGCTGGCCGGACAGGCCGCCTCGCGGTCTGGCTGGTCGGTGCCGCCTGCTCCGGGCCGGGCCGGCCGCTCAGTGCGCGGGCAGTAACCGTCAGTACGTGGGCACCGTCAGTACGTGGGCAGCGACGGGTCGACCTGGCTGACCCAGGCGAGCACTCCGCCACCGACGTGAACGGCGTCCGAGAAGCCCGCCTTCTGGACGACCGCCAGCGCCTCCGCCGACCTGGCACCGCTCTTGCAGTGCAGCACGATCTGCTTGTCCTGCGGCAGCCGCTCAAGCGCGGCCCCGGACAGGAACTCGCCCTTCGGGATCAGCGTCGCCCCGGGGATGGAGACGATCTCGTACTCGTTCGGCTCCCGGACGTCCACCAGGAAGATGTCGTCGCCGCGGTCCAGCATCTCCTTGAGCTGCGCGGCGGTGATGGTGGCACCGGCGGCCGCCTGCTGGGCGTCCTCCGAGACGGTGCCGCAGAACTCCTCGTAGTCGATCAGCTCGGTGACCGTCGGGTTCTTGCCGCACACCGGGCACTCGGGGTCCTTGCGGACGTTGACCGTCCGGTAGGTCATCTCCAGCGCGTCGTAGATCATCAGCCGGCCGACCAGCGGCTCGCCGATCCCGGCGATGACCTTGATCGCCTCGTTGACCTGGATCGAGCCGACCGACGCGCACAGCACCCCGAGGACACCGCCCTCGGCGCAGGAGGGCACCATGCCGGGTGGCGGCGGTTCCGGGTAGAGGCACCGGTAGCAGGGGCCGTGCTCGGCCCAGAACACGCTGGCCTGCCCGTCGAACCGGTAGATCGAGCCCCATACGTAGGGCTTCCCGAGCAGCACGCACGCGTCGTTGACCAGGTACCGGGTGGCGAAGTTGTCCGTGCCGTCCACGATCAGGTCATAGGGCCGGAAGATGTCCAGCGCGTTGTCGGAGTCGAGCCGCTCCTCGTGCAGCACGACGTTGACGAACGGGTTCACCTCGCGGATGCTCTCGGCGGCCGACTGGGCCTTAGAGCGGCCCACGTCGGACTGGCCGTGGATGACCTGGCGCTGCAGATTGGACTCGTCCACCACGTCGAAGTCGACGATGCCCAGCGTGCCGATCCCCGCGGCCGCCAGGTACAGCAGCGCGGGCGACCCCAGCCCCCCGGCGCCGACCACCAGCACCTTCGCGTTCTTGAGGCGCTTCTGCCCGGCCATCCCGACGTCCGGGATGATCAGGTGACGCGAGTAGCGGCGGACCTCGTCGACAGTCAGCTCATCGGCTGGCGAAACCAGCGGTGGCAGGGACAACGTACCCCTCCTTGAGCATCGCATCCTGGCGGCTGCTCTCGATCGCTCCTGGCACAACCTCCAGCCAGCCCGGCACATTCCCGGCGCCCGGCCCCGCATCCACCCTATCTGCCAGCAGCCGTGTGATCTGCTGCGCAGCGGACCGGGCGGGGGCCGCGGAGCAGGCCGGACAGCAGCCGCGGAAGCGGACCGGCGGGGGCCACGCAGCAGGCCGGACAGCAGCCGCGGAAGGGGGCCGGGCGGCGGGCCGCCGGAGCGGGATCGGCGGCCTGGCCGGAGCGGGCCGGACGGAAAATGTCACCGGCCCCGGATACAACACGATCACCGGCTCGGCCGCGGGCGGCAACGCCCGGCCCCCGGCCGGAGGAGTGTCCTCGGATGCGTTGCCCGCCGATCCCCGGGAGGTCCCATGCCTGCTCTGCCG
>DASQSC010000334.1:0-2401 GCA_035642555.1 Streptosporangiaceae bacterium
CGATGCCGACATCGCCGGCGTACCTGGCCAGCCCGGCGATGAGGCGGGCCCACTCGATCCGGACCACGGCCTCGACCGCAGCATGGGCCTGCGAACTCGAATGAGCCTGCGAACCCGGCACGCAGCCGATCACACCACCAGCCGGGCCGCCAGGGCAAGCCCGGGGGCGGCGCCAGCCCCCGGCCGGCGCCGCCCCGCGGTACCCGCTAACCCGTCAGTAGACGGGCCTGATCGTGCTCTCGCCTTCGCCGGCGATGGCCAGGAACCGCTTGGTCCACTCGATGGCCTCGGCCTTGTCCCGGCACTCCAGCAGCGCCCAGCCGCCGACCAGTTCCTTGGCCTCGGTGAAGGGCCCGTCCAGTACCGTGAACTCGCCGCCGGAGTACTTCACCTTGACGGCCTCGTCCAGCGGGCCGACGCCGCCGGTGGCCACCAGCACCCCCGCCTTGGTGGCCTCCTCCATGAACGCCCCCATCTTGGCCATCATCTCCTGGTCCGGCGGCGGAATCGGCTGGGACGGGTCGGCCAGGGTGTATCCGAGGAATCGCATCGCTGCATCCCTTCCTGTCGGCGGGCGCTGGCCGGCGGCCGGCCCGCGGTTCCGGGCGGGCGATCTACAGGGCCGCCGGCCCGCTTGCTTGTCCACGCGTCGAACGCCGGCCCGCCAGTTCGACATGACCGGGCAAGATTTTTCCGGATGCCGGCCGGGGCCGGGCCGGGCCGCGCGCCGCGCATCCCCGGCCGGCCGGGGCGGGAGCGGCGGGTAGTGTCGAGGGCGATATGGCACGTGAACCAGCGCAGCCGCGAGAGGAGCCGGCGGCAGGGCTCCCGGAGCAGGCCGCCGAGCTGGCCACCAGGGTCAGCGAGGGGCAGCGGCCGCCGGAGCGGCGCCGCCTGATCGAGTCGCTCGGCGCCGCCGCGCACTCGGGCGCGCGGGTCGCCGGGCGGGGGAGCAGGGCCGCGCAGCGCGGCTTCGGCATGGGCGTGACCTGGCTGACCGGCCAGGTGATCGCCATGGTGCCGCGGCTGCGGGTACGCGATCAGGCGGCGTTGCAGGAGCAGTTCCCCGGCCGCTCCACCGAGGAGATCGCCGACGCGCTGATCGAGGGCGCGTCCCGGGCGTCGGCCGCGGTCGGCGGGGCGGTCGGGGCGTGGGCGGCGCTGCCGTTGCTGCCCGCCTTCCCCGCCGAGCTCGCGACGGAGACGCTGGCCCTGGTGGGGATCGAGGTCAAGCTGGTCGCCGAACTGCACGAGACGTACGGCAGCCGGGCCCCCGGCAACGTCGTGGACCGGGGCATGGCGTACCTGTCGGCGTGGGCGCACCGCCGCGGGGTGATGCTGGGGCCGGGCGGGCTGGTGCTCGCCGCGGGCTCGCCGCTGGCGCGGCAGTTGCGGCGGCGGCTCGTTGCCCGGGCGGGCCGGAGCGCGTTCTCGCTGGGCCCGCTGCTCACCGGGGCCACTGCCGGTGCCCTGCTCAACCGCCGGGAGACGTGGCGGCTGGGCCAGGAGGTGCGGGCCGACCTGAGGCGCCGGGCGGCGGACAGCGGCGGCCGGAGCGACTGACCCGATTTCACCCCGGCCGCCAGCGGCCATGAACGCGCCGGGCAAGCCATGCGTATCAGTATCGTGGCCGCTTCGGGTTGTAACGACACGGTTGACGCCTGGCTGAGCTCCTACCGGGGGCCGTTGCTCGGATTCGTGCTGCCACTGGTCAACGGTGATTTCCAGGCCGCGGAAGATGTCGTGCAGGAGACGATGCTCCGGGGCTGGCAGCACGCCGGCGAGCTGCGGCGGGAGCAGGCGGGGTCGTGGCTGCACACCGTCGCCCGCAACATCGCCATCTCGGCTTACCACCGGCGCCGCCGGTCCCGGCCGCGGGAAGTGCCGCTGGAGGAGAACGCGCTGCCGCAGGCCGACGACGGGCTGGACCGGGTGCTCGACCGGGTTTCGGACGCCTGGGTGGTGGCGGCCGCGCTGAACGCGATCAGCTCCGAGCACCGGGCCGTGATCACGGAGCTCTTCTACCACCACCGCTCGGTGGCTGAGGTGGCCGGCCTGCTCGGCATCCCCGAGGGCACGGTCCGGTCACGCTGCTTCTACGGGTTGCGGGCGCTGCGCAGGACGCTCGAAAGGCAAGGGATCACCAGGCCATGACCTGCCATATGTCGATGTCGCTTGGCGTTTTCGTGCTGGGCGCGGCGGACGCCGCCGAGCGCCAGCGGGTGGCCGGCCACCTGCCCGGCTGCCCAGACTGCCGGGCGGAACTGGCGCGGCTGGCGCCGCTGCCCGGGCTGCTCGCCCAGGTGCCGGAGGACCTGCTGGCTGCCGGGCCCGGCAGCCAGCAGGTCCTCCGGCACCTGGGCGAGCAGCCCGGGCAGCGGCGCCAGCCGCGCCAGTTCCG
>DASQSC010000335.1:0-2092 GCA_035642555.1 Streptosporangiaceae bacterium
GTCAGCTCGGCCCGGTCCCGGATGCCGCGGCTGCGGAACTGCCAGTCCGCCAGGAAGCTGAATTCGACCGGCGCGACCGGGCACTTGATCGGCATGTCGATGACCGTCACGGTGATCCGGCCGCCGTCGAACCGCGCCAGCACGTCCCGCAGCTCCGCCGCGCCCGAGAGCTCGTAGAACGTGAACGCCTTGCCCTGCGCCATCGCGGCTGTCAGCCCTTCGGTCTCCTCCGGCTGCAGGGCCGCGCCGGTCGCGATCACCAGCACGTCGTAGCTGACCGAGGCGCCGTCGTCGAGCAGCACCGTCTGGGATGACACGTCTACGCGATCGATCCCGGCGCGGCGGAACGCGATGCCCGGCCGCAGCTGCCGGCTGCGGGGACGGGTGAGCGCCGCCGGGTCTGCCAGGCCGAACGGCACGAAGAGCAGGCCGGGCTGGTAGAGATGGTCGTCGTCGCGGTCGATCACGGTGATGGCGGCTTCATCCCTGGGCAGGACCCGCCGCAGCCGGTTGGCCGCCAGTGTCCCCCCGGTCCCGCCGCCCAGGATCACGATCTGTTTCACGATTCCAGCCTGCCGGGGCCCGGCCGGCGGCCCCAGAGCACGAGGTCCCCGGCAGCCGCTGGCCAAAGTCCCGGGCCCGGGGGACGCCGGTGCGGCTAGCGGGTGACCAGGGTCCCGGCGTGGCCGGCCAGCAGGTCCCCGGCTCGTCCGGTCCGTCGATCAGCGGGCCTGGGCGCGGCTGCCGGGCTTCACCAGGGGCCGTCGGCGGCGTTGGCGGCTCGGAGCGCGCTGACGTAGCCGGCGCGCTGGTAGGCAGCCGGGTCGGCGCCTGGGGGCCCGGCGAGCATGCCGCGGAACTGGTCCGGGGCGGTGAAGCCGTGGCTGTCCATCCAGGCGGCGAGCCCGTCCAGCAGTACCGCGGCGTGGCCGGGCCCATGGCGGAGCAGCGCGGAGGCGGTCATGACGACGTCGGCCCCGGCGAGCAGATAGGCGGCGGCGTCGCCGGGGGTTTCCACCCCGGAAGTGGCGGCGAGCGCGGCCCGGATCCTGCCCCGCAGCAGTGCGATCCAGGTGCGGGGCAGCCGCGCGTCGGCCTGGCTGGAGAGCGAAACCCGGGGGACGACGGCAAGTTGCTGCGGGTCGATGTCGGGCTGCAGGAACCGGTTGAAGAGCACCAGCGCGTCGGCGCCGGCGTCGTCCAGCCGCCGGGCCATGTCACCGGGCGAGCTGAAGTACGGGCTGAGCTTGACCGCGACCGGGACGGAAACCGCGTCCTTGACCCGGTGCAGCACGTCAAGATGACGCTGCTCCACCTCGCTGCCAGGCGTGTGCGGGCTGGCGGGCAGGTGGTAGACGTTCACCTCGATCGCTGCCGCGCCGGCGTCTTGCAGCTGGCGCGCATAGCCGGTCCAGCCCTTGGCGGTCACTCCGTTCAGGCTGGCGATGATGGGCACCGCCGCGGTGGCGGCGGCGCGTTCGAGCACGCTCAGGTACTGGCGTGGCCCGGGGTCGTCACGGATTGTCGCCGGGAAGTAGGTGAGCGCCTCGGGGAAGCTCTCGGCGGGCTCGTTCACCAGCCGGGCCCGGCTGGCGGCGCGCTCGCGGAGCTGTTCCTCGAACAGGGAGTGCATCACGATCGCGCTTACCCCGGCGTCATCCAGGCGGCGGATGCCGTCGAGGGTATGGCTCAGCGGCGAGGCCGCCGCCACCAGCGGGTTGCGCAGCCGCAGGCCCAGGTAGCTGGTGGTGAGATCCATCAGCCGTCCTCGGCGGCGGCTGCCGGCCGGCCGGCGTTTGCCGGGAAGCCGTCGGCGCCCCGGGTCGCCATCTCCTCGTAGGTACGCCAGCGCAGATCCGCCGCCTGCTGGGCATGACGCAGCAGCCGCTCGGCTTCGGCCGGGTCGGCGTCGGCCAGCGCACGGAAGCGCAGCTCCCTGGCGCGGTAGGCCGCCAGCGTCAGCCGGGGCCGGGGGGAATCGAGGAAGAACGGGTTGCGCCCGGCGGCTCGCACCGCCGGGTCGTAGCGGATCAGCGGCCAGTGCCCGCTGGCTGTCGCCCGGTACTGCTGGTCGAGGCCGTCCTTGAGGTCG
>DASQSC010000336.1:0-5739 GCA_035642555.1 Streptosporangiaceae bacterium
CGGCGTCAGCATCCTCGCGACCTGCACCCCCTACCAGGTCGGCAACATCCCGGTGCGCGGCGAGCACTGCGCCTGGATGGAATCGTCGGCGGTGATCTACGCCAATTCGGTGCTCGGCGCCAGGACCAACTGCGAGGGCACCGCGTCCACCGGCGCCGCCGGGCTCACCGGCAAGATCCCGTGCTGGGGCAACCACCTGGACGCCAACCGGTTCGGCAGCCACCTGATCGACGTGCGGACCCGGGTGGACGACTTCGCCGGGTGGGGCATGCTCGGCTACTTCGCCGGGGCTCTGGCCGGGGAGGAGCGCCCGGTCATCACCGGCGACATCGGCAGGCCCGACCTTACCGAGCTCAAGCACTTCGGTGCCGCGGCCGCCACCTCCGGCGGGGTCGAGCTCTACCACATCCCCGGCATCACCCCGGAAGCCCCGACCCTGGCGTCGGCGTTCGGCCCGGGCCCGGTGCCGGCCGCGGTCAGCTACGGGCCGGCCGAGCGGCGGGCCGTCTACGAGGACCTGAACTCCCAGGGCAGTAGCGAAGACGTGGATTTCGTGCTGCTCGGCTGCCCGCACGCGTCGGTGGAACAGATCTGGCGGGCGGCCAGGGCGCTCGAAGGCCGCCGGCTGGCGGCGGAGACCGAGCTGTGGCTGATGGTGCCACGGGCGCTGAAGAACGTGGCCGACCGGAGCGGCTACACGGAGACCATTGAACGGGCAGGCGGCAAGGTGCTCAGCGACTCGTGCCCGGCCATGTCACGGGTCGCCCCCGAAGGCACCAGGGTGTTCGCCACCGATTCCGCCAAGCAGGCGCACTACCTGCCGGCGATCCTCGGCATCGAGGCCTGGTTCGGGACGCTGGAAGACTGCATCGACGCCGCGGTGACCGGCCGCTGGCACGGAGGCCTGCGGTGACCGGGCAGCCGCCGGCCGCGCGGCCTGCTCCGGCGGGCAACCGGCCAGAGGTCATCGTGCTGCGCGGGCGGCCGATCGTGCCGGGGATCGCCGAGGGCGAGGCGCTGGTGTCGCACGAGCCGATCTCCGGCTGGGGCGGCATCGACCCGGCCAGGGGCACGATCATCGAGCCGCGGCACGAGCTGTCCGGGCAGTGCTTCACCGGCAAGATCCTGGTGTTTCCGAGCGCCAAGGGCTCGTCGGGCTGGTCAGGGTTCTTCCAGAGCACGAGGCTGCTCGGTACCGCCCCGATCGGGATGGTCTTCGCCCGGCTCAGCACCAAGTCCGCACTCGGCGCGGTGGTCACCAGGGTCCCCGCCGTCACCGGCCTGGACGCCGACCCGTGCCGGGCGATCAGCACCGGCGACTGGGTCCGGATCGACGCCTCCCGCGGCGTCGTGGAGATCTACCCGCGCCGAGGGAGGGCCGGATGACCTTACTGCGCAGCAACTTTGAACCGGGGACGTCGCGGTGGGCGACCCGGCGGGCACAGTGGCGCGCGCTCGGCCTGACCGACGAGGACATGGTCAAGCCCAAGATCGCGATCGTGAACTCCTCCTCGCAGCTCGCCATCTGCTTCAGCCACCTGGACGAGATCGCCCGCCGCGCCAAGCGCGCCATCGAGCGGGCCGGGGGCGTCGCCTTCGAGGTCCGCACCGCCGCGCCGAGCGACTTCATCACCAGCGCCGGCCACCGCGGCGGCTACATCCTGTCCGCCCGCGACCTCATCACCAACGACATCGAGGTGGCCGTCGAGGGGGCGCTGCTCGATGGCATGCTCTGCCTCGCCTCCTGCGACAAGACCGCACCCGGGCAGCTGATGGCGGCCGGGCGGCTCAACATCCCCACGGTCATCGTTCCCTGCGGGTACCAGCCCAGCGGCTCGTACCGGGGCCGGCACTGCGACATCGAGGACGTGTTCCTGGCCGCCGGGCACCTGGCCAACGGCCAGCTCTCGCTGCCCGAGCTGACCGGCATGAGCGAGAACGCCGTGCTCGGCCCGGGCGTCTGCGCCGGGATGGGCACGGCGAACACCATGCACGTCGCCTGCGAGGCACTGGGAATGTCGCTGCCCGGGACCACCCCCGTGCGGGCGAACAGCCAGCCGATGTGGCAGGCGGTCGAGCAGGCTGCCGGGCGAATCGTCGAGATGGTCGCCGAGGACCTGCGGCCGCGGGACATCCTGACCCCGGACGCGTTCGCCAACGCGGTGATGACGGTGCTTGCCGTGAGCGGCTCCATCAACTCGGTCAAGCACCTGCAGGCGGTGGCCGCCGAGGCGGAGTGCGACGCCGACGTGTACGGGCTGTTCGAGCGGCTTGCCGGCCAGGTGCCGCTGCTCACGGCGATCCGGCCGAACGGCGACCACTCCATCGAGGAGTTCGAGGACGCCGGCGGCGCCCGGGCGGTGATGATCCAGCTCGGCGGGCTGCTGCGGACCGCTGCCAGGACGATGACCGGCGCCACCGTCGGCGAGAATCTGTCCGGCGCCACCGTCGCCGACGAGGAGATCATCAGGCCGGCCAGCCGTCCACTGGGCCGGCGGCCGACGATCGTGCTGATCCGCGGCAGCCTCGCGCCGGCCGGCGGGATCGTCAAGCTGGCGGTCGCCGACGACCGGCGGCGCGAATTCAGCGGCCCCGCCGTGGTGTACGACTCGCCCGACCAGGCGCTGGCCGCGGTGCGGAGCGGGGAGGTGTCCGGCGGCGAGGTGGTGGTACTGCGCGGCCAGGGCCCGACGGGCAGCCCCGGCATGGGCATGGCCTCCCAGCTCGTGTTCGCGCTCGACGGTGCCGGGCTCACCGGGCAGGTCGCCGTGGTGACCGACGGCCAGCTGTCGGGCCTGGTCAACAAGGGCATCGTGGTTGGCGAGGTGTCGCCGGAGGCGGCGGCCGGCGGTCCGCTGGCACTGGTCAAGACCGGCGACCAGATCAGCATCGACGTGGCGGCACGGACCGCGCACCTTGCCGTTCAGGCTGACGAACTAGCGCAGCGGCGCCGCAGCCTGGCAACGCGCCCGCCATCGCAGGAGCGTGGCTGGCTGTCCATCTATGAGCGGCTGGTCCGGCCGCTGCCGGAAGGCGCGGTGCTCACGGGCCCCGGCCGGCCGCCGGACGGCGCGTCGTGACCGCGCTCGCCGTGACCGGCATGTCCGTCTCCTACGGCAACGTGCTGGCGGTGCACGACGCCACCTTCAGGGTGGCCGAGGGGGAATGCGTCGCGGTCACCGGGCCCAACGGGAACGGCAAGAGCAGCATCCTGATGGGGATCGCCGGGCTGGCCCGCCGCCGGGGCAAGGTGGAGATCTTCGGGGCGACCGCACCGCCAGGCGACGTGATGTGGACCGCGCGGCACGGTCTCACCCTGGTCCCCGAGCGGCGGCAGCTCTACCCGAACCTGTCCGCCGCCGACAACATCATCCTCGGCTGCTACAGCTGGACCCGCAGCGTCAGGAAGGCGCGGCAGTCCGACTCGTTCCGCCACGCGCTGGAGGTCTTCAGCGAGCTTCGCCCGCACCTGGGCCAGGCGGCCGGGACGCTGTCCGGCGGTCAGCAGCAGATGGTCGCGATCGCCCGCGGGCTGGCAAGCGCCCCCCGCATCCTCGCGGTCGACGAGCCCTGCCTTGGCCTGGCCGAAGCGATCAGCAAGCGGGTGTACCAGGCGCTGTCCCGGATCCACGCAGGAGGCACCACGCTGCTGCTGGTAGAGGAGGCGCCGCGGCGAGCGCTCCAGATCGCGGCCCGGCGGGTCGAGGTGCGCAATGGCGTCGTCGCCTGACCGGGGGGCGCCGTGAAACTGGCCAACCTGATCATCGCCGGGCTGGTGACCGGGTCGATCTACGCCGTGTTCGCGGTCTGCGTCGCGGTCTGGTACCGGGTCAGCAACATCCTCAACCTGGCCGTCGGCGACTTCGCAATGTTCGGCGCGCTCGCCGTGGACGACCTGGTCCGGGTGCGCAACTGGCCGCTGCCCGCGGCCATCGCCGCGACGCTCGCGCTGGTGGGGCTGTTCGCCTACGCCTACGACCGGATCGTGCTCCGGCTGGCCCAGGACGGGCGGCGCCGCCAGGAGGGCATCGTCATCACGTTCTTCTTCACGTTCGCGCTTTCGTTCTTCATCGACGGCATCGCGAAGATCCTCTACGGCACGAACGTGCACGCCGCCCCGGCGCTGTGGGGCGGGAACTCGCTGTCCATCGTCTCCGGCCTGTCCATCGAGCGGGCCGGGGTGCTCGTGCTCGGCTGCGCGGTTATCAGCGGGCTCATGTTCGCCGTCTACATCCGCTACACCCTGAGCGGGAAGGCGATGGCGGCGAGCGGCGAGAACTACCTGGGAGCGCGCATCGTCGGCATCGACACCCGGCAGTACCGGCGGATCATCTTCGTGGTCACGGCACTGCTCGCGGCGGTGTTCGGGATCGTGGAATCGCCGATCACCGGCTACACGTACCTGTCGGGCGCGACGATCAGCGTGACCGGGTTCCTCGCCGCCGCCTACGGCGGCTTCCAGCGGCCGGGCCGCGCGCTGGCCGCCGGGCTCGCGATCGGCATCCTGGAGGCGCTGCTCGGCGGGTACGTCAGCGCCCAGTACGGCGACACCCTGATGTACGCGATCCTCGCCGCCCTGGTTCTCGCCCGCCCGCGGGCCATGGGCTTCGAGTCAGCGGTGGGCGGCTGACATGTGCGGGTCAGGCGTGATGGACGCGCGGCCGCGGGCGGCGGCCGCCATGGCCAGGCTCGGCCGGGGCGGAACCCCGCGCGGGCCGCTCGGCGCCACCGCCCTTGTGACCGTGATCGGCCTGATCGTCATGGTCTTCTTCGCCCAGCAGTACGCGGGCAGCGTGTTCATGCTGGCGTTCACCTACGCCATCGTCACCGCCGGGATGGCGGTGCAGATCGGCTTCAGCCAGCAGATCGCGTTCAGTCAGTCGGTGTTCATGGGCTTCGGCGCTTACGGGGTGGCGATACTGAACACCCGGCTGGCCATGCCGAGCGCGCTGGCGGCGCTGGTGGTCACCGTCGCCAGCGGTCTTGTCGCGCTGCTGCTCGGGTCGGTCGTCACCCGGGCGTCCGGGCTGGCGCTCGCGGTGGCCACGATCATGCTGCCGCTGATCGCGGTCGGCTATCTCAGCTCGGCCAGCTACCTGGGCGGGTCGGTCGGGATGCCGCTCACCGGCAGTCTGTGGCCTGCCTTCTCGCCGGAGGCGACCCTGGTCGGCAACGCCCTCATCACGGTGGGGGTGGTCGCCGTGGTGGTATTCGTCGCCGCCCGCATCCTGTCCTCCGACATCGGGCTTGAGCTGTATGTGCTCGGGGCGGACGAGCGGACCGCCGCCGCCGTGGGCGTCGCCACCCCGCGCCGCAAGCTGGAGCTGTTCGTGCTCGGATCGATGTTCGCCGCGCTCGGCGGGGCGGTCTACGCGGGCAGCCAGCTGTTCGTCCCGGCCACCATCGTCGACCCGACCGCCGAGCTGTCGCTGCTGATGATGCTGTTCGTCGGCGGCAGGCGGAGCATCCTCGGCGCCGTCGCCGGCGCCCTGCTGATCCAGTATGTGTCCGGGGCGAGCAGCTGGGTGAGCATCAACATCCTCGTCGTCGAGGGCGTACTGATCACCGTCGTGCTGCTGGTCGATCCTGAGGGGCTGGCAGGCATCCTGTCCGCGGTCTACGCCCGGCTGCGCGGGCGGCCGGCCGACGCCGTCCCCGGCCTGCTGCCGGGCCTGGCCGGGGTGCCCGGCGCCGCGGAACCGGAGCCCGCGCTGGCGGGACCGGTGGCGGCTGACCCCG
>DASQSC010000337.1:0-2748 GCA_035642555.1 Streptosporangiaceae bacterium
GACGCCGGGCACCGGCAGATCCTCGGGTCCCGGCGCGGCAACTACGTCCTCGGCGTGCTGCACGGCAACCTCGGCATCGGCCTGAGCTACGGCTGGTGGGTCCGCAAGCACAACCGCCACCACGCCCATCCCAACACCGAGGACGCCGACCCCGACATCATGCTGCGGGCGCTGGCGTTCACCCCGGAGCAGGCGCGGCGGGCCGGGCCGGTCGCCCGGCTGGCGTTTCGGTACCAGGCGTACCTGCTGTTCCCGATGCTGCTGCTGGAGGCGGTCAGCCTGCACGCGGCCAGCGTCCGCGCCGTGGCGGCCCGTGCCTCCCGTAACCGCGGGCTGGAGGCGGCGCTGCTCGCCGTCCACGTCGCCGGCTACCTCACGGTGGTGCTGCTGGTCCTGTCCCCGCTCAAGGCGGTCGCGTTCATCGTGGTCCAGCAGGGACTGTTCGGGCTGTACATGGGGTGCTCGTTCGCCCCGAACCACAAGGGGATGCCGGTGCTGGCGGCCGGGGACCGGACCGGATTCTTCCGCCGCCAGGTGCTGACCTCCCGCAACATCCGCGGCGGCTGGCTCACCGATCTCGCCCTGGGCGGGCTGAACTACCAGATCGAGCACCACCTGTTCCCGTCAATGCCGCGGCCCAACCTGCGCCGCTCGCAGCGGCTGGTGGAGGCGTTCTGCCGGCAGCAGGACGTGCCGTACTGCCGGACCAGCCTGCCCGGGTCCTACGCCCAGACGCTGCGGTACCTGCACGCGGTCGGCCGCGAGAGCGGGGCCGGTGGCGGCGCTACCGCGGGTACCCCGCCCCCAGCGTGAGCTGGTAGCCGGCCTGCCGCGAGAACTCGGCCAGCACCGAGAACCGGTCGCCCCGGATCAGGGTGTGGCGCCATTCCAGCGGCTTGCCGCCGGCGTAGCCGAGCCGGTCGATCGCCAGCGCCCCGATCCCGCGGCCGATCTCGAGCAGCCGCTGCTGCGCCCGGCTCGGCACCACCGCGCGGATGTGCTCGCGCCCGCCGTCCAGCGTGACCCCGGCCCGCGACGCGAGCTCGTCATACAGCGCGGTGTGCGTGAAATCGGCGGCCAGCAGCGGCGCGCCGAGGTCGCCCGGCAGCCACACCGTGTCCAGGGCGAGCGGTTCGCCGCCCGCCAGCCGGAGCCGCTCCAGCCGGAACAGCCGCGCCGCCGCCGCCAGCCCCAGCCGGTCGGCGATCACGTCGTCGGCGATCAGGTCCCGCGCCCTGACGATGCTGGTCTGCCGCAGGCCCGCCGCCTCCACGGACGCGAACAGCGAGTACAGCGCCCCCAGCGGCTGCGTGATCGCGGTCTGCCCGGCGACCCGCGGCCGCCGCCCGCGCGCGGCCTCCACGATGCCGTCGGCCCGCAGCTGGTGCAGCGCCGCCCGCACCGTGTGGCGGCTCACCCGGTACTCGCCCGCCAGCGCCAGCTCGCCAGGGAACTCCTCGCCGAACGCCCCCGCGGCCAGGCGCCGGTGCAGGTCGGCGCGAAGCTGCGCCCACAACGGGGTGCCGCCGCCGCGCTCGAGCAGCCGCGGCCCGGTCCCGCCCGCTGCACCATCCCGACCAGCCACCGGCCCTCCCGGGCGGCGCCGCCGCCGTCAGCCCCAAACGTCCGGACATCTGGAACGTACCAGCAATGGCCCAGGCCACCCGCCTTGTGATCGCCCCGCAAATGAACGTACATTTGGGTCCGGAGGTGCGGCATGGCCGAGATAGTGCCCATCGAGACGACGGCGCTAGGCGACCGCAGCTACCTGGCGCACGACGGCGAGGCCGGCCTGGTCGTGGACCCGCAGCGGGACATCGACCGGGTGCTGGCGCTGGCCAGCGGCGCCGGGATCCGCATCACCCACGTGGCCGAGACCCACATCCACAACGACTACCTCACCGGCGGCCTGGCGCTGGCCCGGGCCACCGGGGCGAGCTACCTGGTCAGCGGGGCCGACCCGGTGCGGTTCGGGGACCGGGCCCCGGTCGCGGACGGCGACATCGTCCCCGTCAGCGACGCGCTGCGGCTGCGGGTGCTCGCCACCCCCGGCCACACCTTCAGCCACTTGTCGTACCTGCTGGAGTCCGGGGGCGAGCCGGCCGGGGTGTTCACCGGCGGCTCGCTGCTCTACGGCGCGACCGGGCGGCCCGACCTGCTGGGACCCGACAGCACCGAGGCGCTGGCGCGCGCCCAGTACGCGTCCGCGCACCGGCTCGCCGCCGAGCTGCCGGATGCCACCCCCGTCTTCCCGACCCACGGGTTCGGCAGCTTCTGCGCCAGCGGGGCCGCCGGGACCGACAGCGCGTCCACGATCGGCCACCAGAAGCGCGTCAACCCCGCGCTCACCCTCACCGAGCAGGCCTACCTGGACACGCTGCTGGCCGGGCTCGACGCCTGGCCGGCCTACTACGCCCACATGGGCCCGGCCAACCTGGCCGGGCCCGCCGCTCCCGACCTGTCCCCGCCCCGCCCGGCCGACGCCGAGATGCTCCGGCGACGCATCGAGGCCGGGGAATGGGTGGTCGACCTGCGGGACCGGGTCGCCTTCGCGGCCGGGCACCTGCCCGGGTCGCTGTGCTTCCCGCTGGACGGCAGCTTCGCGACCTACCTGGGCTGGGTCATCCCGTGGGGCACGCCGCTGACCCTGCTCGGCGCGACGCCGGAGCAGGTGGCGCAGGCCCAGCGGGACCTGGTGCGGATCGGGATCGACCGGCCGGCCGCCGCCGCCACCGGCGGCCCGCGGGA
>DASQSC010000338.1:0-3543 GCA_035642555.1 Streptosporangiaceae bacterium
GCGCACCGCTCACCGGTTTTGAAGACCGGGGGGGCCACCAGGCACCCGGACGCCTCCGGTCCCGACCATATCCTCCGGTCAGCCGTGGTACAGGGTGTCGATGTCGGCGGAGTACTTGGCGTGCACCACCCGCCGCTTCAGCTTGAGGGTGGGGGTGAGCTCCTCGCTCTCGGGGGTCCACTCCACCGGCAGCAGCCGCCACCGCTTGACCTGCTGCACCCGCGCGAGGTGCGCGTTCGCGTCCTCGACCGCCTCGGCCACGGCCGTCTGCACGGCCGGGTCGGCCGCGAGCGCCGCCAGCGAGCTGGCCTCGATGCCGCGCGCCTTCGCCCACCCCGGGGCGACCTCGCCGTCCAGCGTGAGCAGGGCCACCAGGTACGGGCGCTGGTCCCCGTAGGCGAGCGCCTGCCCGATGAGCGGGTGCGCCACCAGCTGGTTCTCGACGGCGGCGGGCGAGATGTTCTCGCCGCCGGCCGTGATGATCAGCTCCTTCTTGCGGTCCAGTACCCGCAGGAACCCGTCCTCGTCCAGGCTGCCGATGTCGCCGGTGTGCAGCCAGCCGTCGGCGTCGATGAGGCCGGCGGTGAGGTCCGGCCGGTTCAGGTAGCCCGGCGTCACGATCGGGCCCCGGGTCAGGATCTCGCCGTCGTCCGCGATCTTGATCTCCATGCCCGGGAACGCCTGGCCCACCGTGCCGAGCCGGAACGCCTCCGGGGTGTTGGTGGTGAACGCGCCGGTGGTCTCGGTCATCCCGTAGATGTCGAGGATCTTCATGCCGAGGCCGGCGAAGAACCTGGCCACCTCCGGCGGCAGCGGCGCCGCGGCGCTGGACACCGGCTCCGCCTCCCCGAGCCCGAGCAGCGACCGGATCGGCTTCAGTACCTGCTCCTCCGCCGCCTCGAACTCCTTGGCCAGCTCCGGCGACACCGTGTTGCCGTACTGGCAGGCCTCGATGTAGCGGCGGCCGGTGTCCATCGCCTTTTCCACCCCGGCCCGGCGCTCCGGGTCCTGCTCGGCAGCGAGCAGCCCCCTGATGCCTGCCTGCACCTTCTCCCACACCCGGGGCACGCCGAAGAACGCGGTCGGCCGCACCTGCCCTACCACCGACACGAGCTGGGTGGTGTCGGGGCAGAAGTGAACGTGCCCGGCGGTGTGAATAGGCAGGTAGATGGTGAACATGCGCTCGGCGATGTGGGCCAGCGGCAGGTAGGAGACCCACCGGACGCCGGGCACGACGGTGCCCAGCGCCACCGCGGCTGCCACCTCGTACAGCACATTGTGGTGGGTGAGCACCACGCCCTTGGGGTTGCCGGTGGTGCCCGAGGTGTACAGCAGGGTCACCGGGTCGTCGGGCCTGATCGCGGCGATCCGGGCCGGGATCTCGCCGGGATCGGCCGCCAGCCGCTCGCTGCCCAGCGCCTCCAGGTCCGCCCACGAGAGGTACCGGTCGCCGGCCGGGCAGGCGGCCGCGTCCAGGACAATCACCTTCGTGACGCCGGGGAGCTCAGCCAGCGCGGCCTCCCACCGGGCCAGCTCGCCGGCCCCGTCCAGCACCGCGATCCGCGCGTCGCAGTCGCGGGCCACGAACGCGACCTGCTCGGGGGCGAACGTGGCGTACACCGTGAGCGGCACCCCGCCCGCGTGCACCGTCGCCAGGTCCGCGAGCACGTGCTCGGACCGGTTCGGGAGCATGAGCGCCACCCGCTCGCCGGGCCGCAGCCCCAGTGCGGCGAGGCCCGCCGCCAGCCGCAGCACCTTCGTCCTTGTCTCCGCCCAGGTCAGCGTCTGCCAGCCGTCGTCTTGCCGGTCGGAGAGGGCGGGGTCGTCAGCGTGCCCGGCCGCCAGGTCCCGCACTGCGTCGCAGAGCGTCTGCCCCGCGATCTGCTGCTCGAGCTCGGCCCGCTGCTCAAGCACGAAGCTGTCCGTCACGTCATGCCTCCGGCTGCTCGGGCCGGGCGCCCAGCACTGCTGCGGGGACGGCCTCCCCGGAGCCTCCGGCTGAGTCCCGGCGTGTTCTCGCGTGACGCTGGGTATCTGGAATGCCACCATGTCCGGCAAGCGACCGCAACCCGGACCGCCGGGCCGGGCCGGGCCACCGCCCGCGGCGGCTGGCTACAGTCAGGGACATGACCGTCACCGCGGAAGTCCGGCTCACCCAGTATGCGGCCGGGGGCGGCTGCGCCTGCAAGATCCCGCCCGGAGAACTGGAACAGGTCGTCTCCCGCCTGCTGGCCGGATCGGCGGCAAGCAGCGGAACGGCTGGTTATCCCCCGGACGGTCCTGCTGCCGGGCTGCTGATCGGGCTCGACCACGGCGACGACGCGGCCGTGGTGCGGATCAGCGACGGCCGGGCGGTGGTGGCGACCGCCGACTTCTTCGGGCCGGTCGCTGACGACGCGTTCACGTTCGGGCGGATCGCGGCCACCAACGCGCTGTCGGACGTCTACGCGGTCGGCGGGGAGCCGCTGGTAGCGCTCAACCTGCTGGGCTGGCCCAGGTCGCGGCTGTCGCCGGAGCTGGCGGCGGAGGTGCTGCGCGGCGGCCTGGCCGCCGCGCAGCAGGCGGGCTGCCTGGTGGCGGGGGGCCACAGCATCGACGATCCGGAGCCCAAGTACGGGCTGGCCGTGACCGGCCTGGCCGACCCGGCCCGGCTGCTGCGCATCGAGGCGGGCGAGCCGGGGCTGCCGCTGTCGCTGTCCAAGCCGATCGGCAGCGGCGTGCTGAACAACCGCCACAAGGCCACCGGGCAGGTGTTCGGCGCCGCGGTCGAGGTGATGACCACGCTCAACGCCGACGCCAGCCGGTCGGCGCTGGCGGCCGGCCTCCGGTGCGCCACCGACGTGACCGGGTTCGGGCTGCTCGGGCACCTGTTCAAGCTGGCGCGCGCGAGCGGGGTGACCGCGGTGCTCGACCGCCGGGCGGTGCCGCTGATCGAGGGGGCGGCCGAGGCCGTCAGGGACGGGTACGTGCCCGGCGGCACCCGCCGGAACCTGGACTGGGTGAGCCCGCACACCGACCCGGGCGGCGCCAGCGAGGAAGAGCTGCTCTTGCTCGCCGACGCGCAGACTTCGGGCGGCCTGCTGGTCGCCGGCGAGATCCCGGGCGCGCCGGTGATCGGCGAGCTGCTGCCGCGCGGCCCGGCAGCGATCGTGATCCGGTAGCGGGCGCCGCGCCCGTCGGGCCGGCTGGCCCGGGCGGCGGCTTGCCCGGGCGCCGTACGCTGATCGTGAGACCTGAGTCAGTCAGGGAAGGCGGACCCATGCCAGGGCGGACGGCACGGCGGCGGGTGCTGCGGGTGCGGGCCGGCGAGGGCTGGTCCGGGGAGTCCCGCGCGGACCTGCTCGCGGTGGAGGAGCCGCTGGAGATCCGGGTGCACGGCGAGCCGCTGACGGTGACCATGCGCACCCCCGGAGACGACATCGACCTCGCGGCCGGCTTCCTGGCCGGGGAGGGGGTCCTCGCCAGCGCCGATGACGTCACCGAGATCAGGCTGTGCGACGAGAACACGGCCGACGTCACGCTGGCCGGCCCGGCGAAGGACGC
>DASQSC010000339.1:0-7296 GCA_035642555.1 Streptosporangiaceae bacterium
GCGAAGGGCTGGCAGGTCAACGGCAAGCAGTACGGGGTTCCCTATGACCTGCACGTGGTGGGCTTCTGGTACCGGAAGGACGTGTTCGCGAAGGCGGGCATCATGTCCCCGCCCGCGACGATGGCTGACCTGAACGCCGACATCAGCAAGCTCAAGGCGCACCACATCGACCCCGTAGCGGTCGGCAGTAAGGACCAATGGCCGGACGCGTTCTTCTGGGAGTACTTCGCGCTGCGGGAATGCTCCGCCGCCGCCATCCAGCAGGCGATCAAGGGGATCAACCTCAGCGCGCCCTGCTTCCTGAAGGCGGGCCAGGACATGACCGCGTTCATGAACACCCACCCGTTCCAGCCCGGGTTCCTGAGCACTCCTGCCCAGACCGGCGCGGGCAGCTCGGCCGGCCTGCTCGCGAACGGCAAGGCAGCCATGGAACTGCAAGGGGACTGGGAGACGACCGTGACTCCCGCCCTCACCAGCGACAAGCACCTCATATCCAAGCTGGGCTGGTTCCCCTTCCCCAGCGTGCCCGGCGGGGCCGGCGACCCGAGCGCGGTGCTGGGCGGCGGTGACGGCTTCTCGTGCACGACCGGGGCACCTGAGCCTGCCTGCGCCAACTTCCTCAAGTACGTCGACAGCACCCCGGTGCAGGAGAAGCTGGTAGCGAAGGCGAACGTCGGCCTGCCGGCGAACAGCGCTGCCACCAGCGCGCTCACCAACTCCGCGCTCCAGAGGGTGGAGCAGGCAGCCAAGGCGGCCGCCTACAACCAGACCTACTTCGACATCGCCCTGCCGACCAACACGGGCCTGGCGCTGGACCAGGCGATCGCGAACTTCTTCGCGGGCAAGGCCACGTCGCAAACTGTCGTCAATTCCGTGAAGGCCAATTCGGGCCACTGATGACCCGCGTCCAGAGTGCTGCGGTGACGGCCGCGCCGGGCTCGCCTGGCGCGGCCGTCACCGGCCCCCGGCGGCCACGGAGCCGGATGCGCATGCGGGCCGAGCTGGCGATCCTGCTCGGCCCGCCGCTCGTGCTCTTCATCGGGTTCGTGTTCGTCCCGATCGTCATCGCCGCCTGGTACAGCGTCTACAACTGGAGCGGTTACGGTCCGCTGACCGACTTCATCGGGCTGCACAACTACGGTGACGTGCTGTCCGGCCCGGTCTTCCATCAGTCGCTGCTGCACAACGTGATCATCGCGGTGCTGTCAGTGCTCATCCAGCTCCCGATCAGCATCGGGCTTGCCCTGATGCTCAACCGGCGGATGCGCGGGCGGACAGGGCTGCGCCTCGCCGTGTTCACGCCGTACGTTCTGTCCGAGGCCACGACGGCCGTGCTCTGGCTGCTCCTGCTGGAGCCAAACGGGTTCGTCGACCAGTTCCTGAAGTCGGTCGGGCTGGGTGGCCTTGTCCACCAGTGGCTGGCCAGTACGAGCCTGGTGCTTTACACCCTGTTCTTCGTGATCACCTGGAAGTACATCGGCTTCGGAATCGTCCTGCTGCTGGCTGGCCTGCAGGGCATACCGGCCGAGCTCCGCGAGGCGGCGGCCATCGACGGGGCGACGCCGTGGCGGATTACCCGACGGGTGACGCTGCCGCTGCTCGGCCCCACGGTCAGGATCTGGATCTTCCTGTCGGTCATCGGCTCGATGCAGCTCTTCGACCTGGTCCAGATCATGACCGACGGAGGTCCGGCAACCGCTTCGAGCACGACGGTGTACTACCTGTACGCGAACGGGATCCAGCGCTACCAGTTCGGGTTCGGGAGCGCGGTCGCCGTGGTCCTGTTCATCATCTCGTTCGTCTTCGCGCTGATTTACCAGCGATTCGCGCTGCGCCGGGACACCGCTGGCGCACTGACCCGGGCCGTGGGGTGAGAACAGCATGTCAGCAACGAGCCTGACCTCCCATGCCGCGGGCCAGGGCCGCGGCCCCGGGTTCCGCCCGCGGCGCACGTGGCTCACCCTGCCCGCCACCTGGGTGGTGATCCTGGTAGTGCTGGGCCTCACGCTGGTGCCCATGCTCTATGTGATCATCGGCGGCTTCCGTACCACCGCGCAGCTCAACACCAGCCCGGCCGGGCTGCCGAGTCCATGGGTCTGGAGCAACTACCGCAGCGTCCTCACTTCCGCGACCTTCTGGCATGCACTCGGCAACAGCGCGGTGATCTCGGCGGTGGCCACCGTGCTTGCGGTGGGGCTCGGCGCGATGGCGGCTCTGGCGCTGTCCCGGTACTCGTTCCGCGGGCGCGAGGGGTTCTACCTGACTTTCGTCGCGGGCCTGCTGTTCCCGCTCAACACCGCGGTCCTGCCGCTGTACCTGCTGCTGCAGAAGATCGGCCTGCTGGACAACGTGTTTGGCGTGGCGCTGCCGCTGGCGGCGTTCCAGCTCCCGGTCACGATCCTCATCCTGCGGCCGTTCATGCGCGCCATCCCGGGCGAGCTTGAGGACGCGGCGGTGGTGGACGGCGCCACCCGGTTCCGGTTCTTCCTGCGGATCCTGCTGCCGCTGTCGCGGCCCGCGCTGATCACGGTGGCGATCCTCGCGTTCGTCGTGAGCTGGAACTCCTATTTCCTGCCCCTGGCAGTGCTCAACACCCAGTCGAAGTTCCCGTTGCCGCTCGCGGTGGCGAACTTCCAGTCGCAGTTCACGCAGGACACGGCGGGGGTCTTCGCCTTCACCGCGCTGTCGATGATCCCTGCGCTGGCCGTGTTCGTCTTCGCCCAGCGCAGGCTGGTCGGCGCGCTCGCGGGCGCTCTCAAGGCCTGAGCAGGCCCGCGCGGCCGGGGCGTCAGGCGTCCCCGGTCGCGGCGTGCGCCGGGTAGGTGGTGAGCCGGCCGCACATACCGTAGCCGCGGGGGCCGGACGGCTGGCCGATCCGCTGCAGCGAGCCGGCCCGCAGGTGATCGGGGCGGCCCGCCTCGATGCCGTCGAGGTGCTGCCCGGTGAGCGCGGCCACCGCTGCCGCCTGCTGCTGCCAGCGCGACCGCCAGTCCGGCACCCGCCCGCCGACCAGCCGGGCAGCGGCCGCCAGGAAGCCGTCCAGGGCGGCCGGGCCGTGCTCGATCACCTGCGCCCGCAGCGCCAGGTATCCCTCGATGGCGAGGTCCCGCCGCCGCCTGGCGGCAGCCTCCGCCGCCGCGTCCGTGAGCTGCCCGGCGCGCTCCCCCGTCCCGGTGTCCTGCCCGGCGGGCTCCCCCGGCGCCCCGGCGGGCTCCGCCGCCGCCCCGGCTGCCTCGGCGCCGCCGGTCAGCGAAGCCGCGGCGGCGTAGCGGGCCGGGTCGGCCAGCACCTCGGGCGGGAACGTCAGCACGGCGTCGCCGGCCTCGGGCAGGCCGGCGTTCTGCATGACCACCAGGATCTGCAGTCTGCCGTCGTCGTTGACCAGCCGGTGCACGGTGCCGGGGGTGAACCACAGGCAGTCGCCGGGCCGCAGGCCGGCCTCACGGTAACCGGCGGCGCCCAGCGTCTGGAGCCGGCCTTCCCCGCCGATGACCAGGTAGCCCTCGGTGGAGGCCAGGTGGACGTGGGCGGAGCCGCCGCGCAGCCCGTCCGGGCACGGCCAGTCGTAGACGTCCAGCACGGTCAGCCCGGTCGCGCCCGGGAAGGCCACTTCCGGCCGGGTCACTGTGCTTCCCCCGCTCGCCTCCGGGGCACCTTCGGCTCGCTCACGAGGAAGCCCCTTGGTCGCTGCCAGCGGCGGCGCCGCCGAGCAGGGCGGCGGCGTCCATCCACCCGGCCAGCTTCCCGCAGTCGCCCGCGGTCAGGTCGCCGTCGGCGATCGCGACCGCGTAGCGGAGCGTCAGCTCCTGGCCGTCGCCGATCACGTGCTCGGCGCTGAAGAACGGCGCCGGGCACAGGCACGCGTACGGCTGGCTGCGGACGAACCACTGGCTCGGGTAGCTGAAGTTGCCCGGGTCATCGGCGAACAGCACGGTGGAGGCGCGGCCGTGCTCGTCGTGCCGGCCGGCGAAGCCCAGCCACGGGCCGCGCCAGCCCATGTACTCGTCCCCGCCGTTCCCGTCCGGGGTCACCACCCGGCCGCCGGTGAACGAGCGGGGCCCGCGCCAGAAGAGCCCGCCGTAGCCGGCGTTGTCGCGGCCCTCCGTGCCCGGGCTGCCGACGACGATCTCGTTCCCGCTCACGTTGCGCATGGTGGTCTCGAACGCCAGCACCCAGCAGTCGTCCGCCGGCCAGGCCTGGGCGCCGATCCGGCGCCGTTCGGCGAACCAGGTCTCGCCCTGCTCGGTGAGCCAGGTCAGGTCCTCCGCCAGCCGCAGGCAGTCCCCATCCGCCGCGATTTCCCGGAACGAGTCATGGCGGGCCCGGCCGTTGTTGGCAAGCTGGCGGTAGCCCTGGCCGCGCAGGTACGAGACGCCGCCCCAGAAGTTGGCGGGCCCGACGTTCGGCAGCGACCAGGCGATGCCCTTGTGCCAGACATGGTCGTGCGGCCGGTACAGGGTCACCGGGTCCCCGCCCAGGGTCCGCAGCGGGTGGAAGTAGGGCCGTGGCGACTCCAGCTGCGGGTCGTCCGGCTGGTACACGTAGCGCAGCAGCTCGGCGGGCCCGCGCGCGGGCTCCGTCCCGCCGGCGTCCCGCCCGGGGCCGTGCCAGCCGGCCCGGACCGCCCGGCCGTCGTCGGTCAGCGTCAGCGTGTGGTCCATGGTCTCCAGCCTGCGCCCGGGATGCCCCCGCTCACCAGGGGGCTCCGCTGCCGTCCATGCGAGCGTAGAACGGCGAGCCCGGGCCGAGATCGGCCGGGCGGACCGGCCCGCCCCCGAACGCGGCCGCGTAGATGCCGGCCGCCAGCGACAGGGTGCGGCGGCTGTCGGCCAGCGTCACCGGCGGCGGCGCGCCGCCGGCCAGGCATCGCAGCACCTCGGCGAACTGGGCCCGGTGGCCGCTGCGGACGCCGGCCTCCCCCGCCTGCCAGGCCGGCAGCACCGCCTCGGCGCAGCCAGGGGCCGGGGTGATCCGCCAGTCCTCGTCGCCGTATCCGTACAGGTGCGTCACCTCGACCGTGCCGCGCTCGAAGTCGAACCGCAGGTAGGTCTCTTCCCGCGGGGAGAGCACGCTGTTGATCACGCTGGCGACGGCCCCGCTGGTGAAGGTCACGTGGGCCAGGGACAGGTCTTCGGTCTCCATCCGGCGGGCCTGCCGCCGCGCGATCGCGCTCACCTCGGCCCAGTCCCCGAGCACCGACAGCAGCAGGTCGAGCTGGTGGATGCCGTGGCCCATGGTGGGGCCGCCGCCCTCGGAGTCCCACCGGCCCCGCCATGCCACGTCAAAGTAGGCCTGGTCGCGGAACCAGGTGGTGTGGCAGACCGCCAGCAGCGGCCGGCCCAGCACGCCCGAGCCGGCGAGCTGGCGCAGCCGGCGGGCGCCCGACCCGAACCGGTGCTGGAAGACCGTGGCGAACCAGGGCGCACCGGGGCCCCGGGACGCGAGCCGGTCCAGCTCGCGCAGGCTCAGCGCGGGCGGCTTCTCCGCCAGCACCGACGATCCTGCTGCCAGGCAGGCGAGCCCCTGCTGCACGTGCAGGCCGGGCGGCGTGCACAGGTGCACCAGGTCCGGCTTGGCGTCCGCCAGCAGGTCGCCGAGGTCCTGGTAGCGCCCGGGAACCTCGTGCCCGGCGCAGAAAGCGGCCAGCCGGCCGGGATCGGTGTCGGCGGCGGCGACGACCTCCGCCGCGGCGGGCAGCTCTCGTAGCGCCTGCAGGTGATAACGCGCGATGTTCCCGGTGCCCACGATCGCGACCCGCGCGGGGGTTGCCAGGACAGACCTCCATCGCGCTGGTATGCACGGACGGCCCGCGGCGGCGGGCCGCCCGGCATCTACCCGACCTGTCACTATGCACGTTATGTCCGCTGCTGCCGACGCGGCAACGCCTTTCGGAGTATTTCGGCCGCGGCGCGCCCGCTATCCCTCGTGCCCGAGTACCCGTGGCCGGGCCGCGAGCCACCCGGCCACGGCCTCACCGCCGACGAACACCAGCAGCGCTATCACCGGCGCCGTCCAGCCGCCGGTTACGCTGTGCAGCAGGCCGATCAGCAGCGGGCCTGCGGTCGCGACCAGGTAACCGGCCCCCTGTGCGAACGCGGACAGGGAGGCGGCGACGCGCGCGTCCGGCGCCCGCGCGGCCATCAGGTAGATCGCCAGCCCCAGCGCGGCGCCCTGGCCCAGGCCCAGCAGCAGGGTCCAGACCGCCGCCGTGGACAGCGGGGCGAGCCAGATACCGGTCAGCCCGGCCGCCCCGATGACGGCCGTCGCCGCGGCCAGCCCGCGCGAGTCGCGGCGACGGTGCGCGAGCACCGGCACCAGCAGCGCGCCGAGCCCGTTGCCGAGATTCAGCAGGGCCAGCAGCGTGCCGGCCGCGGCCGCGCTGGACCCCCGGTCCCGGAACAGGATCGGCAGCCACGACAGCGTCGCGTAGTAGATCAGGCTCTGCAGCCCCATGAAGCCCATCACCTGCCACGCCAGCAGGTAACGGGACACCCCGGCCCGGCGGCGCAGCGCGGCCCGCCAGCCCGTCCCGGCCGCAGCGGTACCCGGGACCAGCGCGGGAGCTGCGGGCGGGACGGTCCGGAACCTCCGCTGCGGCAGCCAGGCCACGGCCGCCAGCGCGGCAGGCAGCGCCCACAGGCCCAGCGCGAGCGGCACCGAGCCGCCGGCGGCCCGGTACAGCGGCACCGCGATGAGCGAGCCGACGATCGCGCCCGCGCACAGGCAGGCCAGGTAGGTCCCGATCAGCCAGCCGGCCCGGGCCGGGTCGCGGCGCTTGACCAGGCTGGGCAGCAGCACGTTCATGAACGCGATGGCCGCCCCGGCCAGCGCCGTACCGGGGAACAGCGCCCAGCCGGGGAACGCACCGCGCAGCACCAGGCCCGCGACCAGCAGCAGCAGCGACCCCAGCAGCACGCGCTCCTCGCCGAACCGGCGTGACAGCGGGGCGGCCGCGCCCGAGAACACCCCGAAGCACAGCACCGGCGCCGCTGCCAGCGCGGCGATCTCCGGCGAGGAGAGCCGGAGCCGGGATCCCAGCTCCGGGAACAGCGGCGGCAGGCTGGTGATCGATCCCCGCAGGTTGAACGCCAGCGCGACGATCCCGGCCAGTAGCAGCCACGCCGGCCAGCCGAGCCGGCCCGGTCGGCCGGTGGCCGGCGCAGCGGGCGGCGCGGCATGATCAGGCACGCCCGGCAGGCTACCCGCCCGCTGATCCCTGGCCAGCGGTCAGTCCTGGTGCAGCAGGGACCTGAGCACGTACGGCATGATGCCGCCGTGCCGGTAGTACTCGGCCTC
>DASQSC010000340.1:0-2003 GCA_035642555.1 Streptosporangiaceae bacterium
CCCCCGCCCGCCGGGGCGGCCGAGCCTGACCTGGCAGAGCTGTACGCCTATCCGGACCTGTCCGGGCGGCCGGGCAAGGCGTGGATGCGTGCCAACATGGTCGCCAGCGCGGACGGCGCCGCCACCCTGGAGGGCCGCTCCGGCGGCCTGTCCGGCCCGGCCGACCGGCATGTCTTCGCCGCGCTCCGGGGGCTTGCCGACGTGATCCTGGCCGGGGCCGGCACGGCCCGCGCAGAACGTTACGGCCCGGCCGAGCCCGGCGGGGACGGCTGGAGCGGGGAGGGCTGGGCCCGGCTGCGCGCCGGGCGGCCGCTGACGACGCCCATCGCGGTGGTCACCCGCCGGCTGGACCTGGACCTGGACGGCCCGCTGCTGGCAGCGGCCCCGCCGGATGCCCGCACCATCGTGGTCACGACGCAGGCCGCGCCGGCCAGCCGCCGGGACGCCGCCGCCGCCCGGCACGCGGACGTGATCGTGGCCGGGGCCGGCCACGTGGACCTGGTGGCCGCGGTGCGGGCGCTGGCCGAGCGCGGTTACCCGCGGATCCTGTGCGAGGGCGGGCCGCGGCTGCTGGCCCAGCTGGCCGGGAGGGGCCTGCTGGATGAGTACTGCCTGACCGTGAGCCCGCTGCTGGCGGGCGGCGGCGCGGGACGGGTGGTGGACGCGGCAGGCGGTCACGCCGTAGGCAACGCCGGGCACGCCCTGGCGGGAGCCGGGGCATCCGGCGCGGCAGCCGCCAGCAGCCTCGGCCGGATGACCCTCTGCCACGTCCTGGAAGACGACGGCTTCCTCCTCTGCCGCTACGTCTCCGGGCCCGCAGCCGCCCCCTGATCCCATGATCACGGGGAATCAGTCGGCCGGCGACCCGCCCGATTCCCCACGATC
Organism: Streptosporangiaceae bacterium; assembly: GCA_035642555.1. Lineage (GTDB taxonomy): Bacteria > Actinomycetota > Actinomycetes > Streptosporangiales > Streptosporangiaceae > JAIRTY01. Next base: position 886 of record DASQSC010000340.1, read on the forward strand.
ACGGGGAACGGGGAGAGCCCGGGGATCAGGCCGGGCGGTAGCTGAAGATCTCCCCCAGGTCGTAGCTGACCGGCTCCTCGAGCTGGGCGTAGGTGCACGACCGCGGCTCCCGGTCGGGGCGCCACCGGACGAACTGGGTGGTGTGCCGGAACCGCGGACCCTCCATATGGTCGTACCGCACCTCGACCACCCGCTCGGGCCGCAGCGGCACGAACGACAGGTCCTTGCCCGCGTTCCAGCGGCTGGACTCGGCCGCCCGCGGGGTCCGCACCGGCGCCTGCTCCTGCGCCCAGTTCCAGGGATGCTCGCCGAACGTGGTGACCAGCGGCTGCAGCTCGGTGAACAGCTCCCGGCGGCGGGCCAGCGGGAACGCGCCCACCACGCCCACGCTGGCCAGCTTCCCGTCCTGGTTGAACAGGCCCAGCAGCAGCGACCCGACCGCTTCCGGGTCGCCCTTGTAGGGCCGGTACCCGGCCACTACGCAATCGGCGGTGCGCTCGTGCTTGATCTTGAACATGACCCGCTTGTCCGGTTCGTAGACGCCGTCCAGCGGCTTGGCGATGATCCCGTCCAGGCCGGCCCCCTCGAACTGCCGGAACCAGTCCTGCGCCAGATCGCGGTCGGTGGTGGCGGGAGTGAGGTGGATCACCGGGCCCGCGTCCGCCAGCGCCGACACCAGCGCGGTCCGCCGCCGCTCGAACGGCTGCCCGGTCAGGTCCTCGTCTCCCAGGGCGAGCAGGTCGAACCCCACGAAGTGCGCGGGCGTGCTCTCGGCCAGCAGCGCCACCCGGCTGGCAGCGGGGTGGATCCGCTGCAGCAGCGCCTCGAAGTCCAGCCGGGCGCCGTCACCGGTGGGGATCACGATCTCACCGTCGATCACGCAGCGTGGCGGGAGCTCCGCGGTGACGGCCGCGACCAGTTCCGGGAAGTAGCGGGTCATCGGCCGCTCGTTGCGGCTGCCGATCTCGACCTGGTCGCCGTCGCGGAAGATGATCGACCGGAAGCCGTCCCACTTCGGCTCGAAGCTGCAGGACCCGGCCGGGAACTTGGCGACCGGCTTGGCCAGCATGGGCGCGACCGGGGGGCTGACCGGTAGGTTCATGCTCCCATCCTGCACT
>DASQSC010000341.1:0-4054 GCA_035642555.1 Streptosporangiaceae bacterium
TGGCAGTGCATGCCGGAGCCGTTGTCCCCGAAGATCGGCTTGGGCATGAAGGTCACGGTCTTGCCCGCGGCCCTGGCCACGTTCTTGACGATGTACTTGTAGCTCATCAGGTTGTCGGCCTGCTGCAGCAGCGGCGCGAACCTGATGTTGATCTCCGACTGGCCCGGGCTGCCGACCTCGTGGTGCTGCATCTCAACCAGGATGCCGCAGTCGATCAGCGTCCTGACCATGTCCGACCGCAGGTCGGCGAAGTGGTCCATGGGCGGGATCGGGAAGTACCCGCCCTTGTACCGGGGCTTGTAGGCGAGGTTGCCGCCTTCCTCCTCCCGGCCGGTGTTCCAGGCGCCCTCGATGGAGTCGAGGTAGTAGTAGCCCGCGTTCGGCGTGGTCTCGAACCGCGCGGAGTCGAAGATGTAGAACTCGGCCTCCGGGCCGAAGAAGGCCGTGTCCGCGATGCCGGTGCCGCGCAGGAAGTCCTGTGCCTTGCGGGCGATGTTGCGCGGGTCCCGGGTGTACGGCTCGCCGGTCAGCGGGTCATGGACGAAGAACGAGATGTTCAGGGTGGGGCGCTTGCGGAACGGGTCGACGTAGGCGGTCGTGGGGTCGGGCAGCAGCAGCATGTCCGACTCGTGGATCTCCTGGAAGCCGCGGATCGAGGAGCCGTCGAACATGAGCCCGTCGGTGAAGACCTTCTCATCGAAGGACTCCACCGGAACGGTGAAGTGCTGCACGGTGCCCGGCAGGTCGCAGAACCTGACATCGACGAACTGCACCTTGTTGTCGCCGATGAACCGCAGGACCTCGTCGGCGCTCGTGAACATCAACCCTCCCTCGACTGGGCGGGCCCTGACCTGCCCGCACCCGGGTGTGCCTGGCAGCAGGACCGCACGTCATGACGCTAGGAGCGCGCGATTTCCGAGCCGTGTCCCGAGTGTTTCACACGTGTTACGCCTGGCTTCCGGCCGCCGTCGCTGGTGGCCGGGCTGCCGCCGGGGCGGGCCTGGTTCGCGGCGGCCGGCGGCAGGGATTACCGTTATGACGTGTCACAGCGGCGGTGGACCGGGACCTGGCTGTCCGGAGTGCTGATGCCGGGCCAGGGGGCAGGCGGCTACCCCGGTGAGCGGCTCGGCCGGCCCGAGCACGGCCCGGGGTCGGTGGCCGCGATGGGCAGGCGGATGCTGGCCCTGCTGATCGACTGGCTGGTGTGCCTGGTGATCGCCGCGGGCTTGTTCCATGACGCGCAGCGCTGGACGATCGTGATCTTCGCGGTCGAGGTGTACCTGCTGACCGCGCTGACCGGGCTGACCGTCGGCAAGCGGCTGCTGGGGATCCGGGTGATGCGGCTCGACGGCGGGCCGGTCGGGTTCTGGTGGGCGCTGGTGCGGACGGTGCTGCTGCTGACCGTGATCCCGGCCCTGATGACCGACCGTGACCTGCGCGGACTGCACGACCGCGCCGCCAACACGGTGGTGGTCCGCACCTAGACCAGGGTGCTGTCCAGGGTTTCCGGGGCGAACAGGCCGGCGGGGGAGAGCTGCCTGGTGGCGAGCTGCTGCTCGCGGGCATAGCGCAGGAAGGCCGCCAGCGTGACCTCGTTCGGGCCCAGCCCGTACGGCCAGAAGTCGCTGCCCAGCAGCTCCGTGGTGCGCTCGGCCTCGGCGTATAGCCACGGCAGCATCGACGCGCTGGCGGCGGTCTCGGCAAGCCGCGCCGCGGCGGCGGCCCGGGCCGCCTCGAACGCGTCCTGCAGTGACCGGGCCAGCCACGGGTGGCGCTGGTACAGGTCCCGCCGCAGCACGACCACGTGCATGATGGGGAAGATCCGGGTGGCCGCGTAGTACCGTTCCTCCTCCCCGCGCGGATCCGGGAACAGCCGCCGGATCCGCGGGTCGCCCGCCGCGAACGGGCGCGGCGTGCGCGGGCTGTACAGGGCGTCGAGCTCGCCCCGGGCCAGCATCCCCGCCAGCGTGGCGCCGGCCGGGACCGGCTGGATCTCCACCCCCGGCGGCGGCTCGAAGGCGAGCTTCTCGGTGCGGCCGGGCTGGTGCAGGCCGCCGGTCCGGTACCGGACCGAGGCCACCGGCAGGCCGTAGTGCTCGGCCAGGATGCCCCTGATCCACACCGCCGCGGTGAGCTGGTACTCGGGTACCCCGACCAGCCGGCCCGCCAGGTCGGCCGGCTGGCTGATGCCGCTGCCCGCGTGCACATAGATGCCGTTGTGGCGGAAGGAACGGGAGGGGAACACCGGAATGCCGATGAACGGGCTGTCCCGGCACAGGCTGATCACGTAGGAGGACAGCGACATCTCGGCCGCGTCGAACTCCTGGAACCGGCTCATCCGGAAGAACGTCTCTTCCACGGGCAGGTTCAGGTAGGTGAGGTCCACCCCGGCGGGCCGGATCTCGCCCGTGCGCAGCGGCACCGTCCGGTCATAGTCCCAGCAGGCAAGGGTCACCGGCACGGTCATGGGCGCCGCCCGCCGGCCGCGCTAACGGAACCGGGGCCGGGGCGCCTTGGGCATCCGGCCGGGCCGGGGCATCGGCCCCTTGGGCATCTGCATCTGCTGCGGCAGCGCCTTCAGCCGGTGGTTGAGGTCGGAGACCTGCCCGGCGCGCAGGTTCCTCGGCAGGCGCATGATCTTGCGCTGGATCCGCCGGATCGGGATCTGGCCCGCCTCGTTCCCGACCTGGAAGTCATAGATGGGCACGTCGTAGGCGACCCGGGAGACCCGCTTCTTCTCTGCCGCCAGCAGGTTCGGCAGCCGGTTCGGCGATCCCTCGCCCACCAGGACCACGCCCGGCCTGCCCACCGCGCGGTGCACGACGTCCATGTTCCGGTTGCCCGCGATCGCGGGGGTGACGGTCCAGTTACCGCGCATGCTCTGCAGGATGGCGGCGGCCGCGCCGGGCTTGCCCTCCACCGCGGAGTACTGCGCCGACTGCGCGAACCGCCCGAACAGCAGCATCGCGGCCATCAGGCCGGTGAGCACGCCCAGCGGGATCAGCAGCGGCAGCGCCCCGGCCACCAGCCCGGCGATCACGAACGCGGCCAGCACGCCCACGCCCGCCAGCGCCACCAGCGGCAGCGCACGCGGGTTCTGCTCCCGGACCAGTCGCGCCACCATCCGGAGCTGCTTGATGCGGCCCATCGACGCCGGGTCCGGGCTGGCCGGGTCGCCTGTCGCTGCTGCGGGCTTTTTCGCCATGACCGAAGGATACGAGCAGAAGGCCCGCGGGCGGAAACCGTTCCCGGCCGGCCGCGGCCGCTAGCTGGCCGGAGCCTCCCGCCCGGCGAGGGCCTCCCGGTAGAGCCGGCCGGCCCGGTAGGACGAGCGCACCAGCGGGCCCGACATCACGCCGGCGAAGCCGAGCGCCAGGGCCTCGTCGCGCAGCCGGGTGAACTCCTCCGGCGTGACCCACCGCTCGACCGGATGGTGGCGGGGCGAGGGGCGCAGGTACTGGGTGATCGTGAGCAGCTCGCAGCCGGCCGCCCGCAGGTCGGCCATGGCCTGGCTGATCTCGCCGGCCTCCTCGCCCAGGCCGAGGATCAGGTTGGACTTGGTCACCAGAGCGGCCTCCCGCGCCCGGGCCAGCACCTCCAGCGACCGCTGGTAGCGGAAGCCGGGCCGGATCCGCCGGAAGATCCTCGGCACAGTCTCGATGTTGTGCGCCAGCACTTCCGGACCGGCACCGAACACCTCGGACAGCCGCTGCGGATGTGCGTTGAAATCGGGAATGAGAAGCTCCACGCCGCACCCGGGGACGGCAGCGTGGATCTCGCGGCTCGTCTGCGCGTACAGCCAGGCGCCGCCGTCCGGGAGGTCGTCCCTGGCCACCCCGGTCACGGTCGCGTAGCGCAGGCCCATGGCCGCCACCGATTCGGCGACCCGGCGCGGCTCGTCCCGGTCCAGCGGCTCGGGCCGGCCGGTGGCGATCTGGCAGAAGTCGCAGCGCCGGGTGCACTGGTCGCCGCCGATCAGGAAGGTCGCCTCGCGGTCCTCCCAGCACTCGAAGATGTTGGGGCAGCCGGCTTCCTGGCAGACCGTGTGCAGGCC
>DASQSC010000342.1:0-6435 GCA_035642555.1 Streptosporangiaceae bacterium
GTCCCGCGATGTCCTTCCTAGTCGCAGGCGATGGCTTCGGCTGGCCAGCTCGGCGTGAGGGTCTGGAAGCGGGGGTGATCGCGGCGGTCCAGGGCCAGCTGGTAGCGAGGCGGAGCCGCAGGCGGCGGCCGCCGCGGGCGAGTTGCCCGGCGCAGATGAAGATCCGCAGCCGCAGCCGTTTCGGTTCCCAGCAGTGGGCTTTCGCCGGTGAGGGCGAGCATCTATCGCCAGTCCCGCAGGCGGCTTGCCGCCTGCAGGAGCGGGCACTCCTGGCTTGCGGAGCTGTTGCCGGGGCCAGTGGCCTGGGCACCCGCTCCGGTTCATGAAGCCATCACTGTGCTTGGGGCCGGGGTTCGGCATCCGAGGGGCACGCGCCGTCACGCAGTTCGTTCGCCGGCGTTGCGGCGGGTTCCATCCCGGCACCCCGGCGGTCTTGTGTTTTAGGGTGGGCGGCAGAGACTCAGGGCGTGGAGGGGAGATGGATATACCGGCGATGTTCGGTGGTGCGGTCGCGGAGTTTGACGCTCGCGTGCGGCAGATCGGCGATCATCAGTGGCAGGCCGCCACCCCGGATGAGGCCTGGGCCGTCCGCGACGTGGTGAATCATGTTGCCGCCGAGGATCTGTGGGCGCCGCCGCTGCTGGCCGGATCCATGATCGCCGAGGTAGGAGATCGTTTTGACGGCGATGTGCTCGGTGCTGATCCCAGGGCCGCCTGGATCGCGGCATCTGCCGGGGCCGTGCGGGCGGTCGGGGAGGACGGCGTGATGGACCGGGTCGTCCACCTGTCGTTCGGTGATTTCCCGGGCCGCGAGTACGTGCTGCAGTTGTTCGCGGACCACCTGATCCACGCGTGGGACCTGGCCCGCGCGATCGGCGCGGACGAGCGGCTGGACGCCGGGCTCGTCGTGTCCTGCGCGACCTGGTTCGAGGCGGTGGAGAATGCGTACCGCGATGCGGGCGCGATCGCGGCGCGGCCGCCGGTGCCTGATGATGCGGACGCCCAGACCGTGCTGCTGGCGCGGTTCGGCCGGCGCGTCTGAGGCTGGGAGGCCGGCTTCGCGTTGGCTGGATGGAGGGGGCAGGGATGGGATACGACGTGATCGTCGCTGGCGGGCGGGGTCCGTCGGCTGCGTGGCAGCGGCCCCCCTCAGCGCGGGCGACCGCTGCCGCGCGCTGCTGCTCGAGGCCGGGCCTGACTACCCGGCGGCCGGTGGTCTTCCGGCGGACATCGCAGCCGGATCGATGCCGGTCACCAGCCACGACTGGGGTTTCATAGCGGAGCCGGACAACCGCGGGCGTTCGTTCCCGCTGCCCCGGGGACGCCTGATGGGCGGTTGCTCGGCGACCAACGCGCGCTTCGCGCTGCGCGGATGGCCGCAGGGCTACGACCAGTGGACGGCCGCGGGCAACCCGGGCTGGTCGTTCGCTGAGATGCTGCCGGACTTCCGCGCCATCGAGTCTGACGCCGATTTCGGCGGCGACTGGCACGGGGCCGGCGGGCCGCCCGCCAGGGTAGTCAGCGGCAGGTCCATCCGCCGTCGATGTACAGGGTCTGCCCGGTGACGTAACTGGAGGCGTCGGAGGCCAGGAACAGCAGGGGCCCGTCGAGTTCCTCAGGCCGGGGCGGGCGGCCCAGCGGCGCGTTGGCTGATATCCAGGCGACCTGATCGGGATCGGCCAGCCAGCCCGAGGTTGCGCTGGGGAAGAACGACGGCGCGAGGGCGTTCACCCGCACTCCGCGCCCGCCCCACTGGTAGGCAAGCTCCCTGGTCAGCGCCACGACGGCGGCCTTGGTCGCGCCGTAGCCGGCCAGTCCGTAGCGGTCGAGGCTGACGGTGGCCGACGGAGAGGCGATGTTCACGATCACCCCGCTGCGCCGGGCCAGCATGTGCCGGCCGACGAGCTGGGTGAGTCCGAACACCGCGGTCAGGTTCGTGTCGATCAGGTCCTGCAAGTGCTCCGGGCTCTCGTCTTCCGCCGGGCCGGAGTACGCGACCCCGGCGTTGTTGACCAGGATGTCGATCTGGCCGAAACGGCCGGTAGCGGCCCGCACAAGAGCCTCGCGGTCGGCAGGGCTGCGCACGTCGCAGGCCACCGGCAGCGCGTCCCGCAGCCGCGCGGCCAACTCGAGGTCTGCCTGATGCCGGCGGGAGGCGAGGACGACGCGGGCGCCCGCGCCGTCCAGCACCTCCGCGAACCGCCGGCCAAGCCCGGAGGACGTGCCGGTCACGATCGCGACCCGGCCATCGAGCGCGCTCACGGAACCAGCCGGTAGAACCGCCAGGCCGGGTGCTCGATCGGGAGGATCTCCGCATCGGCGTAGCCCGCCCGGCGGGCAAGATCGCGCATGGCCGCAGGGCGCATGAGGGCGCCGACCGGCTCGGGGTCGGGGCCGACCCGCCCCTGCGGAAGGCACCAGATCGCGCTGGCCGCGGCAAAGAAGCGCTCAGTCTGGTCGCCGGGCGCGGTGAAGCTCTCGGCTGCCCGCTCGTCCACGACCAGGACCGTACCGCCCGGCCGCACCGCCGCGCGAGCATTCCGCAGTACCTCAACCGGCCGCGGGAAGTCGTGCACGCACTCGATGAGCAGCACCAGGTCGTAGCGCGGCGACCAGCCGGCCGACTCGTCCGCCAGGTCGGCCACCTCCAGGTCCACCCGATCGGCCACGCCGTGATCAGCCGCGTGCTGCCGGCCGATCGCGACGGACGCCTCGTCGTTGTCCAGGCCGTCCACCCTGATGTGGGGGAACGCCTTGGCCAGCTCGATCGCTGCCCAGCCCGTACCGCAGGCCAGGTCGGCCGCCCGCGCGGGATCGGCCTCTTCCTGCAGCCGGGCTAGCACGTCCGGAAGCTGCGGCAGCCAATCAGCCACCAGTGAATTCACGAAGGCCGGCCGGTTGAGCGCGGACTGTGCGCTGACCCCGTCCGGGCCGTAGGCGGCATATGGCACGCCCGCGCCGGTCCGGTAGGCGTCGGCCAGCAGGGGCAGCACCCGGCCGGCCGCCGCGAGCACGTCGGCCAGGCCGCCGAGGTAGGCCGGCGAGGTCTCGTCCACGAGCACCTCGCAGGTGCCCTCGGCCAGCGCGAACTCGGCCGACGCCGGGTCCGGCCCGGCCGCGGTGAGCAGCCCGGCGACTGCCTGCGCCGTCAGCCACTCGCGCAGGTACCGCTCGTCGCAGCCGGTCCGTTCGGCCAGCACCGCCGAAGTCGCCGGCGAATCCGCCAGGGACCGGTAAAGCCCCAGGTGAATGCCTAGGTAGGCGGTGCACAGCTCGGCTGCCCCCACCCCGGTGCTGAAGATCCGGCCCGCCAGCGCCTCGACCGCGCTGGGCTGGACGTCCGTAGTTGTCATCCCGATCACCCCTTCTCCTCGTCGCGGGATACGACATGGGGGCGTCAGCTCCGGGCTGGCATCGTCAGGTCCGCCAGCTGACGGTTTCTTCCGGCTGGTAGCTGCACAGTCGGCCGGTGCGGATCGCGTTGCGCAGGTGCCGGGCAAGGACGTCGTCCTGCGCGGCGACGGCGCTGATCGCGGCCCGGATACGCATCGTGACCGCCTTGCGGGCGCGCTCGGCCGGGTCACCGGCGAACCTGGCCCGGCCGCCCAGGCCGAGAGCGCCCGCGAGCTCGGCGGCCAGCATCGACCGCTCGGCTCGCAGCCACTCCAGGCGGCCGAGGTCGGCGTTCTCCTCCGCCTCGGCCAGTTCACCTTCCAGGTCGGCGAGCCGCTGCTGGTAGGCGCGGCGGGCCGTGGCGTCCAGGACCGGGCCGAGACTGCCGCCGGCCGCCGCAGCCGGCGGGCCGCCCGCGGCCTCGACCAGCTCAAGCGCAGGCACCGGCTGGCCCGGACGGGTGAGCAGGACGGCCAGGTCGCGGATGCCCTTGCCGTCCGGCACGGTACTTCGGCGGCCGCGCCACTCCAGCAGCCAGACCTGCCCGCTGCGCTGCAGCCGGCCGACCGCGTCGGTCGCGCCGGCTGATTGAGCCTGCGGCCGCGGGGCCGCCAGTGCGTCCAGGCGGGCGAGCAGCGCAGGGATGCCCGCCAGCTCGTACCGGTCTCGCGCCGCCGCCAGGTACCGGCCCGCCTCGTCTGGCCGCCCCAGGTAGGCGGCCAGCCTGCCGAGCTGCTCGGCCACCGTGCCGAACACGGCGCCGCCGATCCCGTCCACCGCCCACAGCTTCTGGTAGGGAGCCAGCTCGGCCGCCAGCCGGACGGCGGCCGCCCGGTTGTCCAGGCTGATCGCGAGGTCAGCCATCGCCCAGTGGCACTCCAGCCATTCGGCGTCCTTGGACCTGGCCTGCGCCGGGCCGGCCAGCAGGGCGCGCAGCACCGCCCGCGCCGGGCTGGCGTCGCCGGCCGCGAGCAGCAGCCGGGCCGGCGCCGCGCGGTACATGGCCGGCAGGTCCGGGCCGATCGCGGTCAGCAGCGTTTCGACGTCGCCGGCGAACTGGGCCGCGGTGCCGCGGTCGAGGTGGGCCTGCATGCGCGCGGTGAACACCATGAGCTCCGCGTTGAAGCTGTGCGCCCGGCGGCCAATGTCCTCGGCGGCCGCCGCGTGCTCCAGCGCACCGTCCGAGTCACCGTCCAGCAGCGCGCGCATGGCCCGCCAGATCTCCGGCAGCCAGCCGTACCGCGGGATGCCGAGGCGGCGGGCCAGCCGCTGGTACGCGGACGCTTGCTGCTCGGCCCCGGACAGGTCGCCCTGCTCCAGCAGCGCGACGAGCAGCAGCCGGCGCGCGAGCAGCACGGTGGCCTGCCGCTGCAGGCTCGCCTCCGGCGGGTCACTGGCCAGGCTCAGCATCCGGGTCGCGGCCTCCGTCCGCTCGAGCACGTAGTCGGGGCCTGCGATCGCGTCGCAGTAGGCGGCCAGCACGGCCGACTCGATCTGCCGGTCCCCGGCATCGCGGGCCAGCCGGACCGCGTCCTGCGCCAGCGCCACCCGGTCCGCCTCCGGCGCCGAGCCGGCCATCGCCAGCGACAGCCGACCGCGCACCGCGGCCCGCAGTGCGGTCTCCTCCGGCGGCAGTGCCGCATCAGCCTTCCGCAGCAGGTCTGCCTGCTCGTCGTCCTGCAGCGGGACCTCGAAGCCGGCCAGTCCGCCGCCGAGGGCGAGCGCTGCCCTGGCCAGATCACTGGCCCGCCCGGCTGATGCCGCCTCGCGGGCCGCGCCCAGCAGCACCTCCCTGGCCGCGGCGACGTCGCCGCATAGCTGCAGTGCCTCGCCGTACTCGACCGACACCGCGATCGCCTCGGCCGGCCGGCCAGCCAGCGCGCGGGCGTAGTGCGCCGCCGCGGCCTCGAAGCCGAAGCCTGCGACCGCGTCCCGTGCCGCCCGCAGGGACCAGGCGACAGCCTTCTCGCGGGCTGGGGAGCCGGCCGCGCGGGACCAGTGGTAGGCAAGCCTGGCCGCCGCGGCGGGCGGGGTGGCCCGCTGCTCCAGCGCCTCGCCGACCGCCGCGTGCAGCTCGCCGCGCTGCGTGCCGGACAGGCCGTGATCGAGCACCTCGCGAACCAGCGCGTGCCGGAACCGGTACCGCGCCGGGCCGGCCAGGCCGACGTCAAGCAACCGTCCCGTGGCAGCCTCATCCAGCAGCCGGGCCGCAGCTTCCTCGCTGACGCCGCTCACCTTGCACAGCAGGTCGTCCTCGATCGCCTCCGCCGCGGTCTCGGCGACGATCGCGGCCGCGGTCAGCAGCGACATGCACGGCTGGCTGAGCCTGGCCAGCCGTCGCTGCAGCACCTCCCGCACGCCCGGTGGCACCGTCAGCGCCGCCCCGGGTCCCCGCGCCGCGATCAGCCGGGCCACCTCGTGCACGAAGAACGGGTTGCCGCCGGTCCGGGCCTGCAGCCCGGCCGCCGCCTGCCCGGCCAGGCCGGGTCCGGCAACGCTGCCCGCCAGGGCAGCGACCGCGGCCGCATCCAGCGGCGGCAGCAGCATCCGCAGCACGCTGGCCGGCAGTTCCGCGAGCCGGTCAAGGACCTGCCGCGTGGCTTCGTCCTGCTCGTCCCGGCAGGTGAGCAGCAGCATCAGCGGAAGGGCAGCGGCCGCCTCGGCCGCCGCCCGGGCGACCAGCACCGACACCGGGTCCGACCAGTGCAGGTCCTCCAGCACGATGAGCAACGGTTGGCGAGCGGCAGCGGCAGCGACCCCCTCGACGATCGCGGCCGCCATCAACTCCCGGCCGGCGGGACCCGCGACCGCCCGGTCGTCCTGCCGCGGCAACTCCAGACCGATGGCGGCCAGCGAGCGGCGCCATGGCCACAGCGGCGGCATGCCCGCCGCCGAACATGCGCCGCGGGCGACCTGCATCCCCGCCTCCCTGGCCTGCCCGGCCAGCCAGTCAGCCAGCACGGACTTGCCCATCCCGGCCTCGCCCAGCAACAGCACCGCCCCGCCGTGGCCGGCCCGCGCGCCTGCCAGCGCCGCGGCCAG
>DASQSC010000343.1:0-2334 GCA_035642555.1 Streptosporangiaceae bacterium
ACCGTGCCCGACGATGTGCTGCCCGGGCTGGTGACGGGGCTGGCGGCGACGGACGCTCCGGTGGCGGGACGGATGGTCGCGCATGCCAGCGGCAAGCACGGCACGGAGGTGCTGGCGCCGGTCACCCGGCGGGGCGCGCTCCCGCTGGCGCTGCACCCGGTCATGACCTTCACCGGCCGGCCCGACGACCTGGACCGGCTGGCCGGGGTCAGCTTCGGGGTCACCGCTCCGGACAAGCTCCGGCCCGTGGCCGAGGCGCTGGTCATCGAGATGGGCGGGGAGCCGGTGTTCATCGACGAGGCCAGCCGCGGCCTCTACCATGCGGCGCTGGCCAGCGCGGCCAACCACCTGGTGACCCTGGTGGTCCAGGCCAGCGAGCTGCTGGCAGCGGCCGGTGTCCCTGATCCGCCCCGGATGCTCTCGCCGCTGCTGTCCGCCGCCCTCGACAACGCGCTGCGGCTCGGGGACGCCGGCCTCACCGGGCCGGTCGCCCGGGCCGACGCGGACACAGTCGCGGCGCACATCGAGGCGCTGCGGGAGGCCTCCCCGGAAGCGCTCCGGGCCTACCTGGCGCTGGCCCGGCTCACCGCCGACCGCGCGCTGGCAGCGGGCATCCTGACCGCGCCCGCCGCGCAGCGGCTGCTCGACGTGCTCGCCGGGGCGCCGCGGTGATCCCGATCCTGGCCCGCACCAGGCGCGGGCTGGCCGCCGCCCGGCAGGGAATGACGCCCCCGGTGGTGCTGGTCCCGACCATGGGCGCGCTGCACGACGGGCACCGGGCGCTGCTGCGGCGGGCCCGTGAGCTCGCCGGGACGGATGGCAGCGTGCTGGTGTCGGTGTTCGTCAACCCGTTGCAGTTCGGGCCCGGCGAGGACTTCGGCCGCTACCCGCGTGACCTGGCGGAGGATCTCGCGATCTGCGGCGCCGAGGGGGTGATGGTGGTGTTCGCCCCTGACCGCGCCGAGATGTACCCGCGCGAGCAGCTCGTCACCGTCGATCCCGGCCCGATGGGGCAGGTGCTCGAGGGGGCCTCCCGGCCCGGCTTCTTCACCGGCGTCCTCACCGTGGTGCTCAAGCTGTTCCAGCTCACGCTGCCGGACGTGGCGGTGTTCGGGCAGAAGGACGCCCAGCAACTGGCGCTGGTCCGGCGGATGACGGCCGACTTCGACCTGGGGATCGGGATCGACGGGGTGCCGCTGGTGCGCGACCCTGACGGGCTCGCCACCGCCAGCCGGAACCGCTACCTGTCCGCCTCCGAGCGGGCCACCGCGCTGGCCCTGCCGGCCGCCCTCCGGGCTGGCCAGGAGGCTGCGCGCGACGGATCGGAGGCGGTGCTCGCCGCCGCCGGGCAGGTGCTTGACCGGGCCCGGCACGGCGACCCGCCGCTGGTGCCTGACTACCTGGCCCTGGTCGATCCGGAGACCTTCACCGGCGTGAAGCCGGGATACGCGGGAACGGCGCTGCTGCTCGCCGCGGCCCGGGCCGGGAAGACGAGGCTCATCGACAACATGCCGGTGACACTGGGCGGAGAGTGAGCGCGGGAAGCGATGCTGCTGACGATCGACGTGGGCAACACCAACATTTTGCTCGGGGTCTTCGACGGCGAGGAGGTCGTCGAGCACTGGCGGATCGCCACCGATCCGGCCCGGACCGCGGATGAGATCGCCGTCGTCCTGCAGGGCCTGCTGTCCCAGAGCACGGTGCTGAAGGATCCGGATATCAGCGGCATCGCGCTGTGCTCCACCGTTCCCTCGGTCCTGCATGAGATGCGGGAGATGTGCCGCCGTTACTACGGGGACTTGCCGGCGCTGATCGTGGAGCCGGGCGTGCGGACCGGGGTGTCGGTGCGGATGGACAACCCCAAGGAGGTCGGCAGCGACCGGATCATGAACGCGGTCGCGGCCTTCCACCTCTACGGCGGGCCCGCGCTGGTGGTCGACTTCGGCACCTCCACGAACTTCGACGCGGTCAGCGACCGGGGGGAGTTCGTCGGCGGGGCGCTGGCGCCGGGTATCGAGATCTCGGTCGACGCGCTGTCGCGCCGGGCGGCTCAGCTGCTCAAGGTCGAGCTGGCCCGCCCGCACCACGTGATCGGCAAGAACACTGTCGAGGCGCTGCAATCCGGGATCATCTTCGGGTTCGCCGGCCAGGTCCAGGGCATCGCCAGCCGGATGGTGGCCGAACTGGCGCCCGATGACCCGGGCTCGGTCACCGTGATCGCCACCGGCGGCCTGGCGCCGATCTTGCTCGACGAGATCAGCGTGATCAACGCGCACGAGCCCTGGCTGACCCTGGTCGGCCTCCGCCTCACCTACGAGCGCAACCTCGCGCGGT
>DASQSC010000344.1:0-7360 GCA_035642555.1 Streptosporangiaceae bacterium
GCCCGCCCCCATCACGCCCTGCAACTGCCCGGCGGCGCCCCTGGACAGCCGGAACCAGAGCCAGCCGAACAGCAGGATCGGCAGCAGGATCAGCAGCCAGGACAGCAGTTCCGAGCCGAACCCCGGGCTCGGCGGCGTGGCCGTGATCTGCACCCCGGCCGATTGCAGCCGCTGCAGCTCGGGCGGGCCCGCCAGCTGGGTGGGGATCACCGTGGAGTACGTCTTGCCGCTGGTGAGCGTGCCGGTGGTGGTGCCGCCGGAGGAGATGGTCGCGGACTTCACCTGATGCGCGGTCACCTTGGACTGGAACTGGCTGTAATTCAGGTTCACCTGCGAGCTGTGCAGGGTCGGCAGGAACAGCCACAGCACCACCGCGATCAGCAGCGCGATCGGCCACAGCCAGTGACGCCAGGCCGGCGGGGGCGGCGGAGCGGACGGGGCCGGCCGGTCGCCCGGCGGCGGAGAGTTCGGCTGCTTGCTCATGTCTGGGTCTCCTTCGTCACCAGCCAGTCTGCCGCAGCCGGGGCCCCGCCGGTGCCCGCGCCCGCCCCTGCCAGGAACCCGCACGGCCCCGGCACGGGTCGTTGGACTCTGTACGGGTGGCCGGGCTGGCGGCCAGTCTTGGGAAGGATTAACCGGGGAGGCCGGCCCGGGCGCGGAAAGGAGCGGCAGCGTGGATGGGCGGAACGAGCCTGCGGCGCGCGGCGAGCTGGCGGCGCGGGCCGGTGAGGCGCTCCCGCCCTGGCAGCCCCCGGCCCGCCCGGAGGTCATCCAGCGGGTACAGAGCGTCATCGCCTTCGAGGCGTTCGCCGATGCGCGGCTGGAGTGGCGGCGCCTGATCGGGGAGCTGATCGGCACCTTCTTCCTGGTCCTGGTGGCCGCCGGGGCGCCTGTCGTCAACGCCGTGAGCCATGGCCAGGTGGGACGGGTGGCGGAGGTCGTGGCACCGGCGCTCATGGTGCTGGCCCTGATCTACACCCTGGGCGAGCTCTCAGGTGCCCACCTGAACCCGGCCGTCACCCTGGCGTTCGCCGCCCGGGGGAACTTCCCGTGGCGGCGGGTGCCCGGCTACCTGGCCGCGCAGCTGGCCGCCGCGTGCGCCGCGGCCGCGGTGCTGCGGGGCCTGTTCGGGGACGCCGGCGGGCTGGGCGCGACGGTCCCCGGCCCCGGGATCGGCGGCGGGACCGCGGTCGCGGCAGAGGTGCTGCTGACCGTTGGGCTGGTAACGGTCGTCCTGGCCGTCTCGTCCGGCGCCCGGAACGTGGGTCACAACGCGGCCATCGCGGTCGGGGGGTATGTCGCACTGGCGGGGCTGTGGGCGAGCCCGGTCAGCGGCGCCTCCATGAACCCGGCCCGCAGCCTCGGTCCGGCGCTGGTGAGCGGCCGGCTGGCGGACGTGTGGATCTACCTGGCCGGGCCATTCGCGGGCGGGCTGCTGGCGGTGGCCCTGGCCTGGGCGCTGCGTGGCCGGCCGTCGCGGGCGGCCAACCTCGCCGCGCAGGGAGCACCGCGGGAGGGCGCTGGCACCCCGGAGAAGGGCGGAGCCAGGTGACCGCGGCGGCCGGGACCGGGCGCTCCTACGCCCTGCTCGCCGACGGGACCACCATCGAGATCCGCCCGGCCAGCCCGGCCGACGCCGATGCCGTGCGCGCCTTCCATCACGGCATGTCGCAGGACAACCTGTACTTCCGCTTCTTCAGCCTGAGCAAGCAGGCGCCGGAGCGGGAGGCGCAGCGGGTGTGCCGCCCGCCCGGCGGCGACCACGCGGCACTGCTCGCCTGGCTGGACGACCGGCTGGCCGGGGTGGCCAGCTACGAGCCGGGGGGCCGGCCGGGCACCGCGGAGGTAGCGTTCGCCGTCGCCGACGACCTGCACGGCCGCGGCATCGCCACGCTGCTGCTCGAGCATCTGGTCTCGATCGGGCGGGCCCGGCAGGTCACCGCGTTCACCGCGCAGACGCTGCCGGAGAACGCCCCGATGCTGCGGGTGTTCGCCGACGCCGGGCTGCGGGTGGAGCGGCGGCTGGCCGGCGACGTGATCGAGCTGACCATGCCGATCCCCCGGGTCGCCGCGCTGACCGAGGCGAGCGCGTACCTCGATGCCGTGGCGCACCGGGAGAGCCTGGCCGGCGTCGAGAGCCTGCGGCCGCTGCTGCACCCGGGCTCGGTGGCCGTGATCGGTGCCAGCCGCCGGCCCGGCACGGTCGGCCGCTCGATCCTGGACAACATCATCAGCGGCGGCTTCCGGGGCCGCGTGTACGCGGTGAACCCGCACGCGCAGGAGCTGGCCGGGGTGCCCGCCCTGCCGTCGGTGACCGCCCTCCCCGAGCCCCCGGACCTGGCGGTGGTGGCGGTGCCGCCGGGCTCGGTCGCCGAGGTCGCCGAGGAGTGCGGGAAGCGCGGGGCGCGCGGCATCGTGGTGATCACCTCGGCGGTGGCGGCGGCGGAGGGCGCGGAACTGCTGGCCGCCTGCCGCCGCCACAGCATGCGGCTGGTCGGCCCGAACTGCTTCGGCATCGCCGTGCCGGGGATCGGGCTGGACGCGACATTCGCCTCCGCCCACCCGGCGGCGGGCTCGGCGGGCCTGGTGATGCAGTCGGGCGGCCTGGGATTCGCGCTGCTCAATCATCTGTCCCGGATCGGCGTCGGGGTCTCGTCGTTCGCCTCGGTCGGCAACAAGTTCGACGTGTCCGGCAACGACATGCTGACCTGGTGGGAGCAGGACGGGCAGACCCGGCTCGCCGTGCTCTACCTGGAATCGTTCGGGAACCCGCGGAAGTTCGCGCGGACCGCGCGGCGGGTCGGGCGGGCCATGCCGGTGCTCACGGTGACGGCGGGCCGGACCGAAGCCGGGCAGCGGGCGGCCGCCTCCCACACCGCGGCCGCTGCCACCCCGGTGATCAGCCGGGAGGCGCTGTTCCAGCAGGCCGGCGTCATCGCCACCGGCAGCTTCGGGGAACTGCTCGACGCTACCGCGCTGCTGGCCACCCAGCCGGTGCCGGCCGGGCCGCGGGTGGCGGTGGTCTCCAACGTCGGCGGGGCCGGGGTGCTGGCCGCCGACGCGTGCGTGGAGGGCGGGCTGACCGTGCACCAGCCGTCGGACAGCACCCAGCGCCAGCTGGCACGGCTGATCCCGCCCGGCGGCGCGCTCACGGGGCCGGTGGATACGACCGCGGCGATCCCGCCCGGTGACTTCCGCCGCTGCCTGGAGCTGATCGCGGCGGACGAGGGCGTGGATGCGATGCTCGCGCTGATCCTGCCGACCGCCGCGAACGACCTGCTCCCGGCGGTGTGCGCGGCCGAGGTCGGGGTCCCGCTGGCGGCCGTGGTGCTGGACCAGTCCGAGGGCGTCCGGCTGATCCGGGCCGGGGATGGTGATCGGCTGAACCCGGCCGAGGGCACCCGGCCAGGCACTGCGGCCGCCGGCGGCGGCCCGGAGGACGCCCGCACGGTGCCGGCCTACGCCTACCCGGAGAGCGCCGCCCGCGCGCTCGCCCAGGCGGTCCGGTACGGCGCCTGGCGCTCCCGGCCGCCGGCCCGCACCGAAGAGCTGCCCGGGCTGCGCCGGGACGCCGCCCGGGAGCTGGTGGCGGGGTTCCTCGGCCGGGTGCCCGGCGGCGGGTGGCTGCCGCAAGCCGAGGTCAGCGAGCTGCTGGAGTGCTACCAGGTGCCGATGGCACCGTCGGCCATCGCCGCGGGCGCGGACCAGGCGGTGGCCGCTGCCGCCGCGCTGGGCGGACACGTCGCGCTCAAGGCCCAGGTCCCGGGGCTGCTGCACAAGACCGACGCGGGCGGGGTGGCACTCGGCCTGCGCGGCGCCCGCGAGGTGCGCGGCGCCTACCGGCGGTTCGAGGCCGCTTTCGGCGGCCGGCTCACCGGGGCGCTGGTGCAGCCGATGGTGGCCGACGGCACCGAGGTGATCATCGGCGTGGTGCAGGACCCGGTGTTCGGGCCGCTGGTGGTGTTCGGGCCCGGCGGGGTCGCGATCGAGGTGCTCGGTGGCCACTCGGCCCGGCTCGCCCCGCTCACCGGGGCGGACGCCGACGACCTGATCCGCTCGGTGCCGGCCGCGCCGCTGCTGCTCGGGCACCGGGGCGCGGCCGCCGCGGACCTGGCCGCGCTGCGGGACGCGCTGCTGCGGGTGTCCGCGCTCGCCGACGACCTGCCGCAGGTTGCCGAACTCGACCTGAACCCGGTGATTGCCCGGCCGGACGGGGTCTCCGCGGTAGATGCGAGGATCAGGGTGACGAACCGGGAGTCCGCCGACCCGTTCCTGCGCCAGCTGCGCCAGCCGGGGCCTCCGCCCTGACCGCGACCGGCCGGCCCGGCCGGGCCGGCCAGCACGGACCAGTCCGTTCGATAGGAAGGGAGCGTTGCGTGCCGACCCCACCCGCAGCCCCAGCCGAACCCGCGGCCCAGGCCGGCGACACCCGCACCGGACCGCTCCGGCCCGGCGAACTGCAGCTCATGGACGCCTACTGGCGGGCGGCCAACTACCTGTCCGTCGGCCAGATCTACCTGCTGGCGAACCCGCTGCTGGCCGAGCCGCTGCAGCCCGGGCACATCAAGCCTCGGCTGCTCGGCCACTGGGGCACAACGCCCGGGCTGAACCTCCTCTACGCCCACCTGAACCGGGTGATCAGGAACTGGGACCTGGACATGATCTACGTGACCGGGCCCGGCCACGGCGGTCCCGGCGTGGTCGCGAACGCCTACCTCGAAGGCACCTACACCGAGCTGTACCCGAGCATCACCCGCGACACCGCCGGGCTGGCCCGGCTCATGCGGCAGTTCTCGTTCCCGGGCGGGATCCCCAGCCATGCCGCGCCGGAGACCCCGGGATCCATCAACGAGGGCGGCGAGCTCGGCTACTCGCTTGCGCACGCGTACGGGGCGGTGTTCGACAACCCGGACCTGATCGCGGCGTGCGTGATCGGCGATGGCGAGGCCGAGACCGGGCCGCTGGCGGGCAGCTGGCACTCGAACAAGTTCCTGAACCCGGTCAGCGACGGGGCGGTGCTGCCGATCCTGCACCTGAACGGCTACAAGATCGCGAATCCGACGGTGCCGGCCCGGCTGGCCGACGGCGAGCTGACGGCGCTGCTGACCGGGTACGGCTACCGGGTGCGCACGGTGGCCGGCGACCACCCGGCGGAGGTGCACCAGCAGCTGGCCGCGGCACTGGACGAGACCGTGGCCGAGATCCAGTCGATCCAGCGGCGCGCCCGGGAGGAGGGCGCCGCGGGGGGTTCCGGGCCATCGGGGTCCGGGGTGTCCCCGGGCGACGCCGTGTCCCCCCTGGCTGGTACTGGCTCCCGGCCGCAGTGGCCGATGATCGTGCTGGCCACCCCGAAGGGCTGGACCGGGCCGAAGCAGGTGGACGGGGTGCAGGTGGAAGGCACGTTCCGGGCCCACCAGGTGCCGATCGCCGCGGTCCGGGAGAACCCGGAGCACCTGGCGCTGCTCGAGCAATGGCTGCGCAGCTACCGGCCGGAGGAACTGTTCGACTCCCGCGGCGCGCTGCGCAGCGAGATCGCCGCGCTGGCGCCGCGCAGCCACCGCCGGATGAGCGCCAACCCGCACGCGAACGGCGGCCTGCTGCTGCGCGACCTGGATCTGCCGGACTTCCGCGACTACGCGGTGAACGTCGCCAGGCCCGGCGCCGGCCAGGCGGAGGGCACCAAGGTGCTCGGGGACTGGCTGCGGGACGTGATCAGCCGCAACCCTTCGACATTCCGGCTGTTCGGGCCGGATGAGACCGCCTCCAACCGGCTGCAGTCGGTGTTCGAGGTCACCGACCGCGCCTTCGACGGCGAGATCCGGCCGGACGACGACCACCTCGCGCCGGACGGCCGGGTGATGGAGGTGCTCTCGGAGCACCTGTGCGAGGGCTGGCTGGAGGGCTACCTGCTGACCGGCCGGCACGGGCTGTTCAACTGCTACGAGGCGTTCATCCACATCGTGGACTCCATGTTCAACCAGCACGCGAAGTGGCTGAAGGTGTCCAGGGGGATCGGCTGGCGGCGGCCCGTCGCCTCGCTCAACTACCTGCTGTCCAGCCTGGTGTGGCGGCAGGACCACAACGGGTTCTCGCACCAGGACCCGGGATTCATCGACCACGTGGTCAACAAGAAGGCCGAGATCATCCGGGTCTACCTGCCGCCGGATGCCAACTGCCTGCTGTCGGTGGCCGACCACTGCCTGCGGAGCAGGGACTACGTGAACGTCATCGTGGCCGGTAAGCAGCCGCAGCCGGCCTGGCTGGACATGGACGAGGCGGTGATCCACTGCACCCGGGGCGCCGGCATCTGGGAATGGGCGAGCACCGACGACGGCGGCGAGCCGGACGTGGTGCTGGCCTGCTGCGGGGACATTCCCACCCTGGAGACCCTGGCCGCGGCCGACCTGCTGCGCCAGCACCTGCCCGAGCTGAAGGTGCGGGTGGTCAACGTGGTCGACCTGATGCGGCTGCAGCCGGAGACCGAGCACCCGCATGGCATGTCCGACGCCGAGTTCGACTCGCTGTTCACCGCGACCCGGCCGGTCCTGTTCGCCTACCACGGCTACCCGTGGCTCATCCACCGGCTCACCTACCGCCGGCGCGGCCACGCCAACCTGCACGTCCGCGGCTACAAGGAGGAGGGCACGACCACCACCCCGTTCGACATGGTCATGCTCAACGACCTCGACCGCTATCACCTGGTCATCGACGTGATCGACCGGGTGCCGGGGCTGGCGTCCCGGGCGGGACGCCTCCGGCAGCGCATGACCGACCAGCGGCTCACCAGCCGCGCCCACACCCGCCGCTACGGCGAGGATCCGCCCGAGGTCCGGGACTGGGCCTGGCCCTACTGAGGGCCGCCGCCATGCGGGTACTGGTGGTCAACGCCGGGTCCAGCAGCCTGAAGCTGCGCGTGCTGGACGACCGCGATCAGGTGACGGGTACCGCCGACCTGCCAGCCCCGGAGGGAACGGTGGACCCGGGCCAGCTCCGGTCCGCGCTCGGCTCGCTGGGTGAGGCGGACGCGGCCGGGCACCGGATCGTGCACGGCGGCACGTTCTTCGCCGAGCCGGTCCTGATCGACGACCGGGTGCTGGCCAGGCTGCGGTCCCTCACCGACCTGGCGCCGCTGCACCAGCCCAAGTCCCTGTCAGCGCTGGCCGCCGTGCAGGCGGCCCGGCCTGACCTGCCGGCCGTGGCCTGCTTCGACACCGCGTTCCACGCCTCCATCCCGGACCCGGCGGCCACCTACGCGCTGCCGCGGGAGTGGCGGCAGCGGTGGGCGCTGCGCCGGTACGGGTTCCACGGCCTGTCGCACTCCTACTGCTCCCGCCGGGCCGCGGAACTGGCGGGCGGCGGC